>JBDSRU010000531.1:0-5170 GCA_039929145.1 Thermoanaerobaculia bacterium | reverse complement strand
GACGATGCCGACGGCGACGATGCCGACGGCGACGATGCCGACGGCGACGACGGTGACGACGATGGCGGTGACGACGATGGCGGTGACGACGACGGCGGTGACGACGACGGCGGTGACGACGATGGTGGCGACGATGGTGGCGACGACGAGTTGAGCCGCGCTGCCTGACGCAGAAGCCTGTCTGCCGCCTGCAGCTCGAGCGGCAGTGGGGTGACGTCCATCGTCACGGCAAGTTGAACCTGCGGGCTGAAGCCTGGAATCTTCAACGGATTCCATGCCTCAGTCCGCTTTCTATTCGTGGCGGTTCAGCCGCCGGGCAGCGGACGGGCGGTGCGAGATAGGTCCTCGCGGAGACCGTCGGCGTGGGCGTTGTGCGCGGCTTTGCGCACGATGACGTCTGCGGCCGTGACGTCGAAACCGTAGTAGGCGGCGTTGCGCTCCGTCGCCGGCTGAATGACAGTGCCGTCGAGCGTGGCGCCGGCGTAGAGCCCCTTCGAGCGCACGAAGGTCAGGATCTCGGAGGTGACGTTCTCGCCCGCGCCGGCGCCCACCGGGCCCGCGGCGACCGCCGCTTCGGCGCCCAACTGCAACTTGGGGCTCAGAAACGAGTCGAGCGCGCCTCGGGTCTGAAGGAGGAAAATGACTTCCGAACGCTCGCCGCCCGCCTGGAGGCCGACGGAGGCTCCGCCCAGGTTGTAGAACACCGGCTGGCCCCACTCGCCGCTGGACGAATCGCGCGCCAAAAGGACGCCGACTCCGCCAGAGCCACCGAAGATCAGGCCGGCTCGCACCCGCTTCGGGACGATGAGGACGGCGACCGCCGCGCCGACGTGGTCGCGGAACCAGCCCATTTCCGGATCCGCCTGGAAGCGACCGAGGCTGCGCCGGGCCGCCGAAACGACCGCCTCGGATTCGCGCGCCGAAGGACTCGCGGCGGCGGCCGCAGGCAGCGCCAGCGTGGCCATCAGCACGGCGACGAGTCCGGAAACGACCACCGGCGAAGTCGACCTTGGAAAGTCAGATCGGACCATAAACCCTCCTTCGAGCCTGCGATCGCAGCATGCGATCTCATCGGGCTCTGATCAGTGTACGCAGAGGTACGCCGAAACGTCTGCGAGCTGTTCCATTCCGGCGCCAGGCAGAGAGCCTTGGTAGGATCGGGCTCGACCATGCACATTGTCCTGCTCGGCCCTGACCTCTTCGCGGCGTTTCATGACTTCGCCCGGGCGGCGAAAGAGCTCGGTGTGCGCGTCTCCGGGATCGGATCGACCCCGCAGTCGCGCCTGCGCGTCGGACTGAAACGCCATCTCGACGCCTGGGACCAGGTGCGCAATCCGTTCGATCCCCACGAGGTCGCGCTGGCGGTGCGTCGTCTGGCCAGAGGCGCCCCGGTCGACCGTCTCGAGACTCTCGAAGAGCGCCTGATCGAAAGTGCCGCCGCGGCCCGGGAGGAGCTCGGGCTGCCGGGGCTCTCGCTGCGCTCGGCGCGACTGTGCCGCGACAAGCCGGCGATGAAGCAGGCGCTGCGCGAGGCCGGGATTCCGTGCGCCGAGTCGGCGGCGGTCAGCTCTCCGGGAGCGCTGCGCGAGTTCGCCGAGCGTCACGGCATGCCGCTGATCCTCAAGCCGATCGCCGGCCTCGGTTCGCAAAAGACCTTTCGCGTCGACAACGTGGCCGAGCTCGAACGGGCGGCGCGCGTCCTGGGTGTGGACCGCGGCGAGGCGGCGGCGGTGGAGGAGTTCATCGAAGGTCACGAGGGCTTCTACGACACGCTCTCGATCGACGGCGAGCCGGCTCTCGAGTTCATCTCGCACTATTACCCGAGCGTGCTCGAAGCCCTGGGCAATCGCGGCATTGCTCCGCAGATCGCGGCGACGAATCGCGTCGCGATGGGGAGCTATCAGGAGTTGCGCGAGCTGGGCCGGAAGGTGATCCGCACCCTGGGCATCGGAACGTCGGCGACGCACATGGAGTGGTTCTTCGGCCCCAAGGGCCTGAAGATCTCCGAGATCGGTGCCCGCCCGCCGGGAGAGCGCATCTGGGATCTCTATTGCGTCGGCAACGACATCGACCTCTACAGCGCCTGGGCGAGCACCGTCGTGCACGGCCGCGTCGAGGCCGCGCCGAGCCGTCGCCTGGCGACCGGCTCGGTGCAGGTGCGACCGGAGCACGACGGGCGGATCGCGCGCTACGAGAATCTCGACGAGGTGCTGCGTCGCATCCGGCCTTTCGTTTTTGCCAAGGAGGTCCCGGCGATCGGCCGTGAGACGGTCGCGATCGAGAAGGGCTACCTCGCGAACGCCTGGTTCCGTCTCCGGCACACGGACTACGACGAGCTCTGCGAGCTCATGAACTGGATCGGCCGGACGCTCAAGGTCCGGGTTCACTGAAGCGGAGCAGCCTCCACACCGGTGGAGTGGAGGAGATCGTGGAACGTGACCGGCGTTCTAGAATGCCTCCATGCCGCGACTGACCAGGATCTACACCCGCACCGGCGACGACGGGTCGACAGCACTCGGCTTCGGGACGCGCACGCCCAAAGACGCGCTGCGAGTCGACTGCTATGGCACCGTCGACGAGCTCAACGCCGTGCTCGGCGTCGTGCTCTCCCAACGCCCGCCGGAGAGTCTCGCGGCGCCCCTTGTGCGTATCCAGAATGATCTCTTTCACCTGGGCTCGGACCTCTGTGTCACCGAGGCCGAGAAAGCGAAACGGCCGCTGCCGCGCATCGAGAAGCGCCACGTCACCTGGCTGGAGGGTGAGATCGACAGTTGGAACGAGAGGCTACCGGCGCTGGAAAATTTCATCCTGCCCGGAGGGAGCGTCGTCGCGGCGCACTTGCATGTTGCGCGCACCGTCTGCCGGCGGGCGGAGAGGATCCTGGTCACGCTGGCGCGGCAGGAGCCGGTCGGCGAATGGGCGCTGCCCTACCTCAATCGACTGTCTGACCTGCTCTTCGTCCAGGCGCGCGCCGCGAACCTTCTGAGCGGCGACCCGGATCGACTCTGGAATTCGCGCGCCTGAGACGGGCGCGCGAGGAGCACTCCGCTCCTCGATTCAGGACGGACTGTGGAGGGCGCGCCGGCGCTCGAGGTCGTCGACCACGGCGCGTTTGAAGCCGATCGGCCCCTCGGCCTCGCTCAGACGCGCTTCGCGATAGGCGGAGATCTCGACGAGCTCGAAATTCATCCGGATCCGGCGGAACAGCCGGGGCAGTTTCTCGCCCGGAGCCTGCACATGGTGGAGGCCACCGCTGTAGGCGATGAGCATCGGGCCTTCCTGGATGACCTCGAGAATGTCGGCGATGCCGCCCCGCACGGTCATCGGCTGGCCCTTGGAATCCAGTCCGTTCGCGCGCATCATCCGGCCTTCCGGCAGAATGACCACCATCGAGTCCGGGTCGATGCGCGACAGCACTTCGCGCCAGGTGTGGTCGCGCTCGCGCGAGATCGAGACCACATGGGCGCCGACGAGCTTGAAGAACTGACCCACGATCGGGCGGCGGATCGTCTTCTCGGCCGCAGGGACGACGCCATGACAGGCAACCCGCCAGAGGAAGCGAGGCGGCGCCATCGCGATGAACAGCCACTCGAAGAGGCTGGTGTGGTTGAGGAAGCAGAGCACCCGGATGCCGCGCCAGGGATCGCCGGCAGGCGGTCCGCCGATCCACTTCATGTCACGGGTCCAGAAGAGCTTGGCGATCAGCCAGGCAGTGCCCATGACCAGGAAGACGAGATACTTGCGCACGGCAGAGCGGGCAGGACGGTCCTTCTAGAGGACGGTCTCGCGGACGACTTCCTCGACCGTCGTCATGCCTTCCCGGATCTTCTGCAGGCCCGAGCCGCGCAAGGAGAGCATGCCGGTCTCGATGGCTTTGGTTCGCAGCTCCACGGAGCTCGCTCCGGAAAGGATCAGCTCACGGATTTCGTCGCCGATCTCCATCACCTCATAGAGGCCGACGCGACCCTTGTATCCGGTGTTCGAGCAGCGGTCGCAGCCCCGGCCCTTGAAGAGGCGCACGGTCTTGGCGTCTTTCTCCGTGAAGCCGGCGTTCATCAGGGCACCAAGAGGAGCTTCCGTCGGCTCCTTGCAGGAGCCGCAGACGCGTCGAACGAGACGCTGCGCGACGATCATGTGCACGGAGGTGGCGACGAGAAACGGTTCGATGCCCATGTTCATCAGCCGGTTGATGGACGAGGGAGCGTCGTTGGTGTGCAGGGTCGAAAGCACGAGATGGCCGGTCATCGCGGCCTTGATGGCCACCTCGGCGGTCTCGAAGTCGCGGATCTCGCCGACCAGGATGATGTTGGGGTCCTGACGCAGGAAAGAGCGCAGGGCGGCCGCGAAGTTGAGTCCGATCTGCTCCTTCATCTGCACCTGGTTGATGCCAGGGAGGTTGAACTCGACCGGATCTTCTGCGGTGATGATGTTGACCTCGGCGGTGTTGATCCGCTGCAGCGCCGAGTAGAGCGTATTGGTCTTGCCGGAGCCCGTCGGTCCCGTGACCAGGACCATGCCATAGGGCTTGAGGATCGCCTGCTCGAACTTGCGCAGCGACTCGGACTCGAATCCCAACCTGGTCATGTCCAGCATCAGGTTGTCCTTGTCGAGGAGCCGCATGACGATCTTCTCGCCGTAGATGGTCGGCAGCACCGAAACGCGGAAGTCGAGGTCCTTGATCCGGTCCTGGATCTTGGTCTTGATCTTGATGCGTCCGTCCTGGGGTAGGCGCTTCTCGGCGATGTCGAGCTTGGCCAGGATCTTGATGCGGCTGGTGATCGCTTCGCGCAGACGCAGCGGCGGGTGCATCATCTCGTAGAGGATGCCGTCGATCCGGTAGCGGACGCGATAGTCCTTTTCGTAGGGCTCGATGTGGATGTCCGAGGCGCCCTTCTTGATCGCGTCCGTCAGGATGATGTTCACCAGGCGGACGACGGGGGCTTCTTCGGACTCCTTCTCGAGCATCTCGAGATCGAGATCCTGGTCCTCTTCGAGCACCTCGAGCGAAGAATCCGCCGAGCTGTCGGTGAGGTCCTCCATCACCTTTTTGAGCTCGATGGCGTGAGTCGATCCGTAGTACTTGTCGATCGAGATGCGCAGCGCGGACTCGGAGGCGACCACCGGGTCGACGTTGTAGCCCGTCATGAACTTGATGTCGTCCATGGCGAAA
>JBDSRU010000530.1:0-2657 GCA_039929145.1 Thermoanaerobaculia bacterium | reverse complement strand
GATCCTGCGCGCCATCGGCTCGCACTACACCTACGCCGAGGTGCCGTTCGGCTTCACCCTCCAGAGCTGGTTCGCAGCCGAGCGCAACATGTACGACCGGCTCGTGCACTTCGCCTACGGCCTGCTGCTGGCCTATCCGGTGCGCGAGGTCTTCGTGCGCATCACCCGGGCGCGCGGCGTCTGGAGTTTCTACCTGCCGGTGGAGCTCACGCTCGCCTCGTCGGCGATCTACGAGCTGATCGAGTGGATCGCCGCAGCCGGCGTCGATCCGGAGGCCGGGCTCGCCTTCCTCGGCGCACAGGGCGACGTCTGGGACGCGCAGAAGGACATGGGTCTCGCCGGCCTCGGTTCGATCCTCGCCATGGTCGTGACGCTGCTGATCGTGCTCAGGATCGACCCCAAAGCTCCCAGGGAGTTGCGCGAAAGCCTGAGCATTCCGCCCGACGACCGCCCGCTCGGCGAGCAGCAGCTTCTTAGATGGTTTCGAGGCCGGCCCAAGGCCTAGGAGCCGGTCAGCGCTGCAGGATCGGCGGCTCGGCGATCGGCACCACGGGGAGCTCGACGCGGACGGTCGTGCCTTTTCCCGCGTGGCTGGTGATACGGATCCGGCCTCCTGCTTCCTGAACGATCGAGCGCACGATCCACAGGCCGAGGCCGGTGCCTTTGCCGACCGCCTTGGTGGTGAATTCGGGATCGAACAGGCGGTCGAGGTTCTCGGGCGGTATGCCGATGCCGCTGTCCTCGACCTCGAGTGCCCAGAGGCGCCCGTTCTCCGACGTCGTGCGCAGCTCGAGCCGCCCGCCACCGGGCATGGCGTCGCGGGCGTTGGCGGCGAGATTCAGCACCAGCTGCTCGATCTGCCCGTCGCGCAGCGCGACCGCGAGGCCGGACGCGCCGAGGCGCTCTTCGAGCTCGATCGCGCTGCCGACCAGCGAGCGCAGCAACCCTGCGACCTCGGCCAGGACCTGATCCGCGAGCACCGGCCGGATCTCCTGTGGCCGCCCGCGGCTGCGCTCGAGCAGCCGGCGGAGCAGGTCGGCGGTGCGCCGCGCGGAGCGTTCGATCTCCATCGCATAGCGCTCGAGATCGGAGCCTGCGGGCAACCCGGCGAGCAACAGGTCGCAGTAGCCGAGTAGCGGCGTCAGCAGGTTGTTGCCGTCGTGCGCCGCGCCCGCGAGCAGCCGACCGAGGCCGGCGAAATGCCGCGCTTCGGTGAGCAGAGCCGCGTGTTCTTCGGTCTCGCGCCGGTCGCGCAACAGCACGGCGCGCATGCGGCCGGTCGAGATGCCCGAGCTGCCAGCGCGGTCGGCGCCGGCGCTCACTCCCGCGCGGTGATGAAAGACCCTGACGCGCATGCCAAGCCGGATCCGCGAGCCGTCGGGGCGCTCGAAGTCGGTCGCCAGCTCATGCGCCGAGAGCGCGGCAGGATCCGGACCGCCATCCTCCGCGTGCGCCCAGCGCAGGGAGCCGAAGGGAGCGCCGTCGAGGTCGGCGTCGCTCAAGCCCAGCAGGAGTTTCGCGGCGCGGTTCCACCGCCGGATGATGCGCTGTTCGTCGACCAGCAGCAGGCCGTCCTCGACCAGGTCCCACACGGTCGAGAAACGCTCCTCCAGGTTGGAGAGGTCGAGGCTCCATTGCTCCGTCGCGCGCGCATGCAATGCGACCTCGGCCGCCAGCCGGAGCGCGCGCACCAGGCAGTCGGCGTCGAGCTCATGCAGCAGCACGAAGTCGCAGGCGCTCGCGGCCATCGCCGCTTGAACCGCGGACTCCTCGTTGCGTCCAGCCAGGAGAACGACAGGCGAGAGTCCCTCGGTGCCGGCGAGCGAGCGCACAAAGCGCAACACCTCGCGTTCGCCCACCGAAGCGCTCACCAGACCGACGCAGGCCGATCCCCGTTCCCGGAGAATCCGCAGCCGCGCAAGCGCCCCGTCGACGGTCGCCGCCTCCAACCAGCGCATGCGGGTCGAAACTTCGGTCTCGGCCTCGAAGGCGCGCAACGCCCTCCACTCCGCCGGGCTCAGCCCGACGCCGATCAGCACTGTCTCGCGCTCGCTGGCTTCGGCGCCGCGCGGCGCCCACTCCCGCTCCAGTTCCAACTCGTGTCCCCTCTGAAGACCGGTTGAGGTCTCCCTACCTAGATAGTTGCTCGAGGGCGCCGAAACGTGACAAGTCTGCGAACAAAGTTCAGGCGCAAAGAAGTCGGCGCCGTCTGTCACGTTTCCGGGGGGGCAAAGCAACTATCTCAATGAGGGGGCCGCTCGCGCCACGGAGGCCGGAAGGCTGGACCCTCTCGAGAGGAGAGCTTCATGTCCCGCTTCCGCACCCCCTTGGTTGCTGCCGTTCTCGCTCTGGTCCTGCTCACCGCCCTGCCCGCCGCCGGCTGGGGCCTCCGCGAGGCCGACCAGGGCTCGTCAAGTGTCTCGACGGAGTCCTGGGGCTCGCAGCTCCTCGGCTCGATCGCGGAGTGGGGACAAGCCGGTTGGAGCTGGCTCCAGGCAATTGTCGCCGCCGAGCACGGTCATATCGTCGACGCCCCAGTCGTCCCGCCAGCAGTGCCATAGGCCGCCCGGCTTCGGGTTGCGGCGAGCGCCACCCCGCTCTGGAGCCCACGCTCGCAGCGAACCCGTGAAGCGCGCACGAGGCTAGCGGTGCTAGAC
>JBDSRU010000529.1:0-7322 GCA_039929145.1 Thermoanaerobaculia bacterium | reverse complement strand
AGTCATCGCTAGTAGTTGCGCAATCGACGCTGCCGCATCGAGGAGAGCCATCCAGTCAAAGCGACCTCCAACTCTCCTGTGCAGACACTCGTCTTCTACGTAGTGTTCGGTATTGCCTTCTGGTTCGTTGTAAAGGTGTTGACGGCAGCTTTCGGGAGGATGCGTGCGCAATATCAAGCCCTGTCTGCGAAAACTGACCGTCACTTTGATCCTTCTGGGGGCGAGCTCCTTTCCACTCATGGCACAAGGCACAGAGACCCTTCAGGGGCTCGATCTCTTCAATAGGCTCGAAGTACCCGAGATGCCGTTGGGATCCACACCGCGCGACATCCGGTGGGCAACCGGAGACTCGGTATTCATCACGTTTGAGCGCGATGGAGTCATCGAATTTGACGTCGGAGAACAGCTTTCCCGGAAGCGAGAGCTCTTCCCGCCAAGGCACAACGTCGGCGGAAAGTCGATCCAAAACCTCAACAACCTGGCTTCCTCGGCGAAGTACCTGGTGGCGTTCGGCTTCGGCAACGAAGTTGGCTGGCGGGAACTGGATTCAACGAGCGAAATTCAACTCAAGCACGTGGATCGACACTACTTCGACGATGTCGACGTCCAGGGCGACAAGGTAGCTATCCTCGGCTATCCGGGAGGCGAGTACTCGACGGAAGGCGAGAACGCCTACCTCTGGCTGGGTGACCTCAGGTCCGAGCTGAGTCAGTGGCGGCCGCTCCGAGAGCTCAGCCTCCCCGCACCAGCCAATGCGCGAGGCACCTTCTCCAGACACCTTGGGAGCCTCCGGTTCATGCACAACGGAGACCTCTTGGTCGTTCCGGTTGTGAAGCCCGGGGTCTTCCGCCACGCTCAATCGGGAAAACTCAAGGCGTTTTGGTCTCCCGAGGAGCTGGAGTCGTCCCTCCTGGCCGCTCTCGGCGGCTCCGAACCTCGACTCGAGAAGCAAGAAAAGCCGCTGTCGATGACCGAAGCGACGTCCGACCCAGAGAAAATTCGCTCTCATGTCGAGTCCCTGCGAATGGTCATTGAAGACGTCCTGCCGCTTGGCAAGCGCTCTGCGGTCCTGGTTCGATACCGCACTGCGTCCTCAAGCGGCTTTTATCTCGGAGTCCTTGGAGCGGAGACCCATTGGTTCAAGGTGCCGATCGGAAAACACCCGGCTTCGGTGAGGGTGAGAGCCGACTACCTTCCGCAAACGGACCGGATCGTACTCTTGGTGACGGATCGCAGCTTGCCGACAGAGGGGACCGATCGGCGTGTCTACGTAGTGCGTGCCCCATAGGCCGCTCAAGCGCCTTGCTGTCAAGGAGAACGGACCCATGATTATCGCCGCGAAGTCGGAAAACCCACGAACCCTTGTTTTTCTGGGATCGCTCACCTTGGTCATTGCGCTTGCTGCGGTTTCGCAAATTGCCGCTTCAGGCTCGGGAAACTGCGCTCTCGGTGCCGGATGCTCGGAGGGCTGCTGGACTGCAGGGCCGGGAGAGCCCTACGCAGGCGCGGAGCCCTATTGCATTTACAGCGGCAGTGCCCCGCCGTGTTACATGTGCATCTACAACATCCCCGGACCCGCCTTCGACTACTGTTCAGAGAACCCCTCCGGCAGCGTCTACTTCTGCGATGCGTGCCGTATTGGGGGAAGTCCATCCAACCTCCAAGAGTGCCCGGGGCCCTAGCCTGCTACGCTGGCAACTAAGCCGAAGCGCAACTGGTCGAGTCTCCAGGCGACCACCACGCCGGTGAACGAGACGTGGAGGCAGATGAGCGATCCAAGCAGTCGCTGCACCGCTTTCGGATCCCTCAGAAGCGCTTTCTCAATCGCACCTCCAGGCTCATCCGCCTTTCAACTGGCTCGCACCGGGGAGTCGTCCGAGGGCGCGGTCGAAGGTGCCGAGAGGCAGGTGGCCTGCCTTGCGGGCCACTTCGAGAATCAGGCAATCCGAGAATCCGAGGGCGGGATTGCTCTTCATCTGCAATAGCGCCAGAGCCACGACATCGGGTTCCTGAACGACCAGGGCTTCGTGCTCGAGCAGATGAGCGATCCCCTCGCCAATCTGCGCGAAACTCCTGGCAAAAACGGCAGAGAGAACCCAGGTCGCCTCAGCCAACACGAGGTGAGAGACCCAGGCACCGCCAGTTACGAACGACTCGGCGACCGCTGCCTGCCGGGGGTCATCTCGCGCCAGCAGCCGGACGAGGACGTTCGTGTCAACGGCGCGCATGCCGCTTGGCCACATCCCGTCGAATGCCGTCCTTCAGCGCCTCGAGGCTCTGCGTTTGCGGAGGTCCATCAGGAAAGAGCGCTGAGTGCAGGTCCGCCGACGAGTAGCGATGACCCCTGCGCACGACGACCTGATCGCCTTCGGCGTCCCATTCGAGGATCGAACCCGGAGCGAGACCGAGGCGCCGCCGGACCTCCGCGGGAACGGAGACTTGTCCCTGCGAGGTCAGCCTGGATTGGGCAAGCTTCATGGTCACACATTACCACGGTAATGTTTGGCCAACCAGCCCCATGACGCGCTACGCGAAGCGCATCTGGTAGAGCATCCAGTAGACGACCACGCCGGTGACCGAGACGTAGAGCCAGATCGGCAGGGTCCAGCGGGCGATCTTCTTGTGCTGGTCGAAGCGCCGGGAGAGGGCGCGCGACAGGGTGATGGTCGCGAGGATGGGCACGGCCGCGGCGAGCACGGTGTGGGTGAGGAGGATCGTGAGGTAGACGGTGCGCACCGTGCCGGTGCCCTGGAACCTCACCGAGCCGACCTGGAAATGGTAGGTCAGGTACGACACCAGGAAGACGCACGAACAGGCGAAGGCCGAGACCATGGCGCGGCGGTGGGCGTCGATCTTCTGCCGCAGGATCAGGATCCAGCCGAGCGTGAGCAGCACGGCCGCGGTCGCGTTGAGGGCTGCGTTGAGGGTCGGCAGGTCGGCGACGGTGAGTTTCATGCGGGCCTCAGAGCTCGGCCTCGACAGACTTCAGGTCGGCAAGCAGACGATCCAGCGCATCTTCTTCGAACGCCTCGTAGGTCGCGCGCATCCGGCCTTGACGATCGAGGAGCGCGAAGCGATTGCTGTGCAGGATCGGCGATTCGGCCGGGGCCGGCACCTCTTCGACGGGAAGCAGGAATCCCTTGCGGATGAGCTCCCAGATCGCCGTGCGCTCGCCGGTCGCGAAGAGCCAGCGCGGACCGGCCTGCCAGCCCTCGGCGTAGCGCATCAGCACCTCCGGCCGATCGTGCTCGGGGTCGACCGAGATCGACAGCAGTCGCGCCGTCGAGCTCTCGGGCAGGCGCTTCTCGAGCTCCTTCATCCGCGCCGTGAGCCGCGGACAGGAGGCCGGACAGCGGGTGAAGATGAAGTCGACGACCGCCGGGCGGCCGGCCAGTGTCGTTCCGTCCAACACCGTACCGGCGCGCTCGAGAAGGGAGAAGGCAGGCAGCACCGAGAGCACCGGAAGCGGCGCCTCTGGGCGACAGCCGGCCAGCACGAAAAGTAGTCCGAAGAGCGCCAGCGCGCCGCGCGGCGACCGCGGCGACCGCGGCGACCGCAGCGAGCGCGGCGACCGGAAATGCGGCCTCACCGCAGGCAGAGGTGGTCGAAGACGGCGACGCCGAAAACCGCGGGCAGGTAACAGACTGAGGTCAGCAGCAGGCGACGCGCCGAAGTCACCGTCTGCTCGCGCGCGAAGAGCGCCGAGCTGGCGAGGAAGGCGAGACCGAAAAGGAGCGCTCCGATGAGATGCACTGCGCCGGTGATGCCGACCGCCGAGGGCATGATCGAGACCGGTATCAACGCCAGCGCGTAGAGCACCGCCTGCCGGCCGGTCGACCGCCCGTCCGGATCGTTCACCGTCAGGAGCGGCATCCCGGCGCGCCGGTAGTCGTCGCGATACAGCCAGGCGATGGAGAGGAAGTGCGGCAGCTGCCAGAGAAAGAGGATGGCGAAGAGGAGCCAGCCCCCGAGCCCGACCTCGCCCGAGGCGCCGGTCCATCCCATGACCGGCGGCGCCGCACCCGGGATCGCCCCGACCAGCGTCGCGAGCGAGCTCGTGCGCTTCATCGGGGTGTAGACCCAGACGTAGGAGAGGAGCGTCCCGAGGCCGACCAGAGCGGTGAGCGGATTCACCGCCAACAGCAGCACGAGAAGTCCGGAGAGCGAGAGCAGGCCGCCGAAGAGCGCCGCCTGATCGCCGGTCATCCGCCCGGCCGGCAAGGGGCGATTGGCCGTGCGCCGCATGAGGCGATCGCTGTCGCGTTCGACCCACTGGTTGAGCGCCGCCGAGCCCGCGGCGACCAGTGCCGTGCCTGCCAGCGTGGCGAGAAAACGTGACAGGTCGAGCGGCCGCTCGCTCGCCAGCGCGAACCCCGCCGCCGTCGTCAACGTGACGAGGAGCGTGATGCGCGGCTTGGTGAGCTCGACCCAGTCGGCTGAACGGGGAACGGCGAGGGCTTGAGACGACACCGGCGCAGTTTATCGCCAATCGAAGAGCCCCGGTTTCGCGCTGTGTTACCGTGCCGGATATGGAGATCGGCGAGCGTCTGGGTGCGGTTTTCGCCCTGCAGGCCGGCGCCGGGGTCGTGAGTGCCTACCTCTTCGGCAGCGAGGCGGAGGGGCGAGCGCATCGCGAGAGCGATGTGGACATCGGTGTGCTGCTGGCCGCGGATCGGTTTCCGACCGACAAGGAGCGTTTCGAGGTCCGGCTTCGGTTGGCGGGCGACTGCACCGAAGCTCTGCGCGGGCGCGAAGTCGACCTGAACGTGCTCAACGACGTTCCACCACTTCTCGCACGGCACATCGTCTTGCGCGGGCAGCGAATTTTCTGCGTGGATCCGATCGCCGACCAGCGCTTCGTGCGCAAGACCATTCTGCTGGCGGCGGATCTCGAGCCCTGGCTGCGGCACTTCCGCGAGCGCAAGCTCCACTACCTGACGAGCGGAACGGGCGGAAGCGCATCATGAGCCCGATCGCCGATCGCCTGGTCGAGCTACGTCGTCATCTCGAGCATCTGAAGACGCTGCAGCCGCGAGTCCGCGCGGCGGCCGATCTCGGCCGCGACTTGACTCTGCACAACGACGTGCTCTTCTCCCTGCTGATGGTCTGCCAGGCGGTGATCGATGTCGCGGCAGAGCTCTCCACCCGTCGAGGCGAGAAGTTCGAGGATTTCCGAGGCGCCATTCGCAACCTGGCGCTCGACTCACGCTACGCCCCCGATGTCGTCCGAGCGCTCGAGCGCTTGCCCGGCTTCCGCAACGTCCTCGTTCACGACTACGCCGACCTCAACCTGGACCGAGTGGTGGAGGCCCTGCACGACCTGGAGGCGATCGAACGATTTCTGGCCGTAGCGTCGAACGCCGAGAAGGCCTGAGGACGGAGGGGAGCCCTCCGCGGCGGCGCTGTTTCGCATCGGCAAGAGGCGGACATGAAGATCTTCATCAGTTTCGCTGTCTTTCTCCTCCTGATTGGCGGGGTAGTGCAGGCCGAGCTTCTCGTTGAGATTCTCGGAATGCCGGCCGAGGCCTACAGCTTCGAGCCGATCTACGTCCTGTACTCGGTGACCAATCGAGGAGGACAGCCTGTCCTGTTGCCGAACGGCGGCCTGCCCCGCGAAGGCGCACTCGTCTACTTCGCCCCCAAGGGCGGGATACCGCGCTATGTCAGTAGCGTCATCGGCGACCGCTCCTTTCAGGTCTCAGCGACAAGTCTGTGGCTGGCTCCCGGGGAGAGTTGGCTTTTCTACCAGAACATCGGGTACGAAATCCGGGCGCTCGACGGCGAGTTCGACGTTCAGGCCGTGATGTCGGGCGACGGCCAATGCGGAGGCGAGCTGAACGGCGGGAAGGGCTCATTTCCGCTCCAGCCCCACTACTTGAAAACTCTGTCCGCCGGAATTGCGCGCATGAAGATCTTTCGTTGCTGGGAGGGAGATGTCCGGTCCGCGACACGAAGCGTGCGGATTCGCCAACCGATGGCGCCAATCGATCAGGCCGCGCGAATGAATCTCTTGCGGCGTCGAAAGCTCCGGCACAACGAAGACCGCACGGCGTGGTCGATGAGCGCCTGGGATCTGTACAAGACCTTTCCACTGAGCCACTACTCTTATGCCGCACTCACTCGAGACGAGTCTCAACTTCCATCGTTCAAGCGAGCCGTCGAGATGCAACCCGAGAATCCCCTGAACCCCTGGGTTCATGGAGCCATGGCTCGAAGGGTTCTCGACTACCGAAGCAGTTGTTGGGAGGGTCAAGAGCTACCGTACAAGCTCGAGATCGAGGACCTCGAGCTTCCTCCGGGTGTTCGCGAGTACCTCGACCGGTATGCCTGGTCTCTCGAGCACTGGGACTGCCCCCGGAAGGTGGCGAAACCAAGACCATCTCGTCCTTAGCCGATCCTTTCTGTCGTCGACAAGCTGGCCAATGCGGTCTTGTGTACACAACGTACTTAAAGTATCCTTGGCTGACGAGGAAATGCCATGTCCGAAAGCTCTCCACTCACCTCACGCTCCGCGCGTGAGAACTTCTCCGATCTGCTGAACCGGGCGGCCTTCGCCAAGGAGCGAGTGGCGATCCATCGGCATGGCAAGCCGATCGCCTATGTCGTATCGGTCGAAGACGCGGCTCTCCTGGAGCACCTCGAGGATGGTGCGGACCTCCAGGCCTTCCGCGCCGCGAAGAAGGCGTTCGCGGCAAGCGGCGAAGCCGCCATTCCCTGGCGCGAGGCAAAGACGAAGCTGCGCGCCAAGTAACTCGCCGTGGCCCACGCGGTCTTCATCATCCCCGCCGCAGCGCGTCAACTCGAGAAGCTCGAGGCGGGGGCGCGCCGGAGGATCCGACTTGCGATCGACGAGCTCGCCGAGGCACCGCGACCGAGCGGCTGCAAGAAACTCTCCGCGACGGAGAACGCCTACCGCATCCGCGTCGGCGACTACCGCGTCCTCTACGAGATCGAAGACCGCCGACTCGTCGTCCTCGTGGTTCGTGTCGCGCATCGTCGCGAGGCCTATCGCGAGCGCTGATCCGGGGTTCATCGAAACTTCGACTGCTGCCGTAGAGTAACTTGGTGTCCGATCCGGTTCCCGTCATCGAGCTGCGCGACGTGCGGCGGAGCTTCGTCGAGGCGTGGCGGCAGCGGGTCGTTCTCGACGGCGTCTCGTGCGCGATCGCGCCCGGCGAGCTCGTCGTCCTCCTGGGCCGGAGCGGCTCGGGCAAGTCGACCCTCCTCAACCTCATCGCCGGCATCGACCTGCCCTCGGCGGGCGAGGTCCTGCTCGAAGGCCGCGCGTTCCATCGTCTGACCGAAGACGAGCGGACGGTCGC
>JBDSRU010000528.1:0-3237 GCA_039929145.1 Thermoanaerobaculia bacterium | reverse complement strand
GACGCCGGCAAGGCCCGCGCCGAGGAACTCTTCGAACGCGAAAAGGCGGCGCACGCGGATCGCGACCGGCTGCTCGGAGAGAAGTTCGACGAAGCGCTGAAACGCGCCCAGGAAGACCCCGACAGCGGCCCGCCAAAGCGCCCGTTCGACCTCGACTAGAAGTCGTCCGTACTTACATGTGCGAGAATTCGTTCGTACGGAGGTCGAGATGGTAAAAACCCTGACCAAGACCGGAAATAGCCTGGCTCTCGTGCTCGATCGGCCGCTTCTCGAGGCGACGGGGATCGATGCGTCGACTCCGCTCGAGATTTCGACGGACGGTGACGTCATCGTGATCTCGCCGCAGCGCTCCGCGAGGCGTAATCAGAAGCTCCAAGGGATCGTAGACCAGATGCACGAGCGTTACGCCGGTGTCTTCCGCCGGCTAGCCGAGTAAAATCGTTGCCTCGCCACCCCACCTTCCTCTCGCTCGAGGAGGTGCTGGCGCTGCACGCCGATCAGATTCAGCGCTACGGCGGCACCCTCGGTCTGCGTGACGCAGGGCTTCTTTCTTCGGCGCTTGCCATGCCGCAGGCGAGTTTTGGCGGCAAGTATCTGCACACGACTCCGCACGAGATGGCGGCGGCCTATCTCTTCCACCTCACTCAAGACCACCCATTTCTGGACGGCAACAAGCGAGTTGGCTTGGCCGCTGCCCTTGCATTTCTCGGCCTGAACGACCTTGAGCTGCAGGCCGACGACGATTCCCTCACTGAGCTCGTCATGGGCGTAGCGCAGGGTAGCCGATCGAAGGCTGAGCTCGCCGTCTTCTTCGCGCACCATTGTCGAGCGAACTGAGAGCTCAGGCCTACAGCGGGAAGCTCAGGTTGTAGGCGAAGCGGCCACGCTGCACGACGAGCAGCAGGCCGCCGCGATCGAAGCCGCGCAGGACCTCGCGGCCCAGGGCCTCGGGATCTGCGACCTCGTTGCCGTTCGCACCCAGGACGACATCTCCTGGCTCGAGGCCGCGCTCGTCGGCGGCCGAGCCCCGTGCCACGCTGGTGACGACGAGCCGGCCGCGCTGCACCTCGACGCGCAGGCCGACCGAGCTCTCGAGCAGTCGCAGCCCCATCCCCTGCGGCGGGCGGATCGCCGCGACCGCGAACTTGACGGTCTCCTTGCCGCGCTTGAGCTCGAGCAGAACCGGCGTCCCCGGCGGCACCGAGTAGTAGGCGGTCGAAAGATCCTCGCGCGCCGCGACGGGACGGCCGTCGACCGTGATGACCAGGTCGCCGGAGAGCACACCCGCGCGCGCAGCCGGCGAGCCGTCATCGACGCGCTCGACGAGCACGCCGTGCGCCACGGAGTAGCCCTCACGCGCCGCGAGCTCGGGGTCGATGGTCATCAGGCGCATGCCGAGCCAGAGTGGCTGCAGCTCGCCGAAGCGCAGCAGGTCGTCGACCACGCGCTGGGCGCGGTCGGCCGGAATGGCGAAGCCGATCCCCGACGCCCCCTGGATGATCGCCGTGTTGATGCCGATCACCTGGCCGTCGAGGTTGACCAACGGGCCGCCGGAGTTGCCCGGATTGATCGCGGCGTCGGTCTGCAGAAAGTCGGTGAAGAGTGTCCGGCGGCCCCCGCGACCCCCGTCGCTGCCGCCAACGGTGCGGCCGCGCGCCGAGAGCACGCCAGTCGTCACCGAGTGGCTGAGTCCGAACGGATTGCCGATCGCCACCACGGTCTCGCCCATGAGGAGGTTGGCACTCTTGCCGAGCGGCGTCGCCGGCAGCCCCTTCGCCGCCACCTTGAGCACCGCGAGGTCGGCGTCGCGGTCGGAACCCAGGACCGTCGCCTCGAGCTCGCGCCCGTCGAGCGTCGTCACCAGGATCCGCGACGCCCCTTCGATGACGTGCTCATTGGTCACCACGAGCCCGGAGGCGTCGACGATCAACCCGGAGCCCAACGACTGACTTTTCCGCTGCCGGCTGCCGCCGAAGAAGTTGCCGAAGAACGGATCGACCTCGCGCACGATCGACTCGGCCGAGATGTTGACCACCGACGGGGAGACCCGCTCGACCACGGCAACCACCGGCGTGCGGCGCGGGGAAGCCGTCTGGGCCAGAAGCTCGACCGGAAACGAGGAGGCGAGGGAGAGGAGCACGAGGGGGGCGAAGAAGCGTCCTTTTCGCATGGCGAGAGTCCTCTCTAGCAACCCGAATGCCCGGTCGATTCGGCGCCCGGCGCGCACCCAGCCCGCACCCAATCGCTTTCCGGGTGGGTCCCGGTTGCGGTGCCTCTGGGAACCGGTGCTCTGGGAACCGGTGCGGAACAGGTGCCAGGCGATTTCGACTTAGCGGCGTCGAGGTGGGACGTTCTCGCGCTCTCGCAGGAGTTTGGTTCTCAGTCGGAATTCGGCTGGCACTTCACTTGGCCAGCTATGGAAACTTTGGCCCTGGCTCTCATCGTGGAAGATGCACTGGAAGGTCGAAGCGAACAATCGCTGGAGCTGCTCCTGGAGCATCGGCAGCGACCCGCGAGATCCCGGGGTCGGCGGGATGACGAGGGCGGCGCAGAAGAAGGAGAAGTGCCTGCCGAGCTCGATGTGGGGGCTCTTGCGGCGCGCCGCCTCCGTTGTCAGGTAGGACAGGACCAGGCGAGGCTACCGGGCACACTCTGGACGAACTCGTTCGCCTCCAACCCCTCGGAGCGCCCTGTCCGACCTGGCGACTCTTCGCCGCGCCCCCCGTGAGGTGCGACTCCCGGGATCAGGGTGCCAGAGTGCTCCAGGCATTGAAGTTCGCCGTCTCGAAGCCGTCCGCGAACAGCGAACCGTAGAGGATCGTCGTGGCACCGGTGAAGTCCCATTCGTCCGGAGCGCCCACCGCCAGGTCGCTCGTGCCGTCGCCGTCAAAATCGCCGGCGGCCATCTCTTTGCCCCAGTAATAGTTATACAGGGAATACGGATTCCTGGGGACTCCCCTGAAGCCGTCGTAGAAGAACATGTATCGGGTCATTCCGATCCCGGAGTCCACGGCGCCCAGGAGAACCATCACGGCACCGACGTCGAACACTTGGGTGGACCAGTCCTCTCCCGGCGCGCCGAAGGCAACGTCGTCGACGCCGTCGCCGTCGAAATCGCCCGCCACCACGGTCGCACCGAAGCGCTCGGAAGGGCGGCTGAGCGGCGCTCCGAAGATCGAGTCTTCGTCGAACCGTTGGGTACGCTTCAAGTCCATCGTCAGTGAGGAGCCGTAGAGC
>JBDSRU010000527.1:0-4490 GCA_039929145.1 Thermoanaerobaculia bacterium | reverse complement strand
CGGCTTGCGCGGCACCTGGATGAAGTCGAAGGGCTGGGGAATCATGGCGAGCTACGAGCGCTATGAGCAGAGCGACGGCAGCGGCTATGGACGCTCCGGCAACGTCGACGCCCAGATCGATTCGCTCGAGGCTTCCTACGTCGCCTGCCCTTGGGGCGAAAGCTTCGAAATCTTCACCGGCCCCGGCCTCACCAACCTCGATGTCGACGCGCACGTCAACAATCCGGCGGTGGATCTCGACAAGTCCACCTTCTCCTGGCACGTCGGCGTCGGCTACCGCGCCATGCTGGGGGCGAACCTCTACCTGCGGCCCGAAGTGCGGGCACGGGTTTACGAGGCCGGCGACAGCACGCTCGACATCACCGCTGCGGTGGGTCTCGGCTGGAAGTGGGACACCGACTAGCCGCCGGAGTCGCCCGCAACGCGCCGGCTAGCCACCGGCGCTTGCTCCCTCGACGATGCCGCCTTCGGTCTGGGCGTAGGGGTCGAGGAGGGCGGCGAGCTCCGCGGGCGGCAGGATCTGCTTCTCGACGCAGAGCTCGCGCACGGTCTTGCCGGTCGCAACGGACTCCTTGGCGATCGCCGCGGCGGCGTCGTATCCGATCCGTGGCGCGAGCGCCGTCACCATCGCGAGCGAGCGCTCCACGAGCTCGAGACAGCGCTCGCGATTGGCGGTAATACCGCCCACGCAGCGGTCGACCAGGAGATTCGAGGCCGAGGTCAGCAAAGCGATCGACTGCAACAGGTTGTAGGCGATCACCGGCATCATGACGTTGAGCTCGAAGTTGCCGTTCATGCCGCCGATGGTGATCGTCGCGTCGTTACCGACCACCTGCGCGGCGACCATCATCGTCATCTCGGGAATCACCGGATTCACCTTGCCGGGCATGATCGAGCTCCCGGGCTGGAGCGACGGCAGCGAGATCTCGCCGATGCCGCAGCGCGGACCCGAGGCCAGCCAGCGCAGATCGTTGGCGATCTTGTTGAGCGAGACCGCGATCGTCTTCGCCGCGCCGCTGACCTCGACGGCGGCATCCTTGCCGGCCATCGCTTCGAAGCGGTTACGGGCGGGAACGAACGGATGGCCGGTGCGCTGCGCCATCCGGCCGATCACGGCGTCAGCGAAGCCCGCAGGAGCGTTCAGACCCGTGCCCACGGCCGTCCCGCCGAGCGCCAGTTCGGCGAGCCGCGGCGCCACCGCGTGCAGGCGCTCGATGCCGTTGGCGATCTGTTGCGCGAAGCCCGAGAAATCCTGCCCGAGACGCACCGGGACGGCATCCTGGAGGTGCGTGCGGCCGATCTTCACGATGTCGTCGAACTCGACCGCCTTGGCCTGAAGCGCGTCCCGCAGCCGCACCAGCGCGGGTTCGAGATCCTCGCGGATGGCGGCGTACGCCGAGACGTGGATCGCCGTCGGAATGACGTCGTTCGACGACTGGCCGGCATTGACGTGATCGTTCGGATGCACCGGCTGTTTCGAGCCCACGACTCCGCCCAGGAGCTCGATCGCGCGATTCGAGATGACCTCGTTGGCGTTCATGTTGGTCGAGGTCCCCGAACCGGTCTGAAAGATGTCGAGCGGAAAATGGCCGTCGAGAAGACCGTCGTAGACCTCCCGGGCGGCGCGCTGGATGGTCTCCGCGATCTGCCCGTCGACGATCCTCATTTCGCCGTTGACCGCCGCGCATTCGCCCTTGATCAGGCCGAGAGCGGCGATGAAGCGGCGCTGGAAGACCAGGCCCGACACCGGAAAATTGCGCCGGGCGCGCTCGGTCTGCGCTCCCCAGTAGGCCTCGCCAGCGACGTCGATCTCGCCCAGACTGTCCTTCTCGATTCGTCCTGCCTTCATTTCGGCTCTCCCTCGCGCTACCTTCCGGCCTCGTAGACGCGATCGATCTGCAGTTCGGGGCCGCGCAGGGCGGTGACCGCTAGCTGGTCGGCGCGCTCGTTCTCGGGGTGCCCGTCGTGTCCGCGCAGCCAGAGGAACTTGACCTGATGCATGTCGAGCAGCGCCAGAAGCTCCTGCCAGAGGTCGGGGTTCAATGCCGGTTTCTTGTCGGCTTTGCGCCAGCCGTTGTCGCGCCACTTCCTCGCCCAACCCTTCTCGATCGCCTCGACGACGTATTTCGAGTCGCTCCAGATCTCCACCCGGCGGCGGCTCTTGAGCGACTTCAGCCCTTCGATGACCGCGAGGAGCTCCATCCGGTTGTTGGTCGTCTTGCGGAAGCCCTTGGCGAGCTCCTTGCGATGAACGCCGGAGACCAGCACTGCGCCGTATCCCCCGGGCCCGGGATTGCCGCTGCAGGCACCGTCGGTGAAGATCCGGATCTCCGGAGCGGCGGTGGTCACTCCGCGCGCACCGGCAAGGGAGCCTGCTCCGGGGAAACACTGAGCACCGCCTGCGGGATGCGCCGGCCGAGCTCCTGCAACGAGCGCACGGCGAGGCCGCCCTGCTTCAGGGCGGCGATACCGTCGACGGCTGCGAGGGCACCCGAGAGCGTCGTGATGCACGGCACCTGATAGCGCACCGCGGTGCGCCGGATGTAGGCGTCGTCGATGGCGGAGTCTCTCCCCACCGGCGTGTTGACGACCAGCTGGATGCCGCGGTTGATCATGGCGTCGACGACATGCGGTCGCCCCTCGTGAACCTTGTTGATCCGGCGCACGGTGAATCCGCGGCCGGCGAGATAGCGTGCCGTGCCGTCGGTGGAGACGATTTCGAAACAGAGACCGATCAGGCGTTCGGCGATCGGCACGAGGCCGGGCTTCTCGCGGTCATGCACGGACAGGAAGGCGGCGCCCGAAAGCGGCAGTTGATTGCCCGCCGCGATCCACGCCTTGGCGAACGCCCAGCCGAAATCCTCGTCGACGCCCATGACCTCGCCGGTGGACTTCATCTCCGGCCCGAGCAGCGGGTCGACCCCGGGAAAGCGCTTGAACGGGAAGACCGGCGCCTTGACGAAGATCGCAGGCGCCACGGGCTCGCGGACGAAGCCGATATCGGCGAGTTTCTCCCCCGCCATGACCCGGCAGGCGATGCCGACCAGCGGCAGCCCCACCGCTTTGGCGATGAACGGCACCGTGCGCGAGGCACGCGGGTTCACTTCGAGCACATAGAGATCGCCGGAGTGGCGGGCGAACTGCACATTCATCAACCCGCGCACGTCGAGGCGCAGCGCCAACCGGATCGCCACCTTGCGCAGCTCGTCGAGCTCCGCCGCGGAAGCGTGGTGAGGCGGCAGCACCGCCGCCGAATCCCCCGAGTGCACTCCGGCCTCTTCGATGTGCTCGAGAATGCCGCAGACCACCGCGGTCTCGCCGTCGGCGATCAGGTCGAGATCGAACTCGGTGGCGTCCTCGAGATAGCGATCGAGCAGCACCGGGTGGCCGTCCGAGACCTCCGCTGCCTGGGCCATGAAATGCGCCAGCGTCTCTTCGTCGTAGCAGATCGCCATCGCGCGTCCGCCGAGAACGTACGACGGGCGGACGAGAACCGGGAAGCCGAGCTTGCGCGCCACGACGAGCGCCTCCGGCAGAGTCCGCGCGGTGCCGTTCTCGGGTTGCCGGATGCCCTCGGCGGCGAGCAGCGCGCCGAAGAGCTTGCGGTCCTCCGCGAGGTCGATCGCGCTCGGTGAAGTGCCCCAGATCGGCACCCCCGCCGCCTCGAGACCCTTGGCGAGCTTGAGCGGGGTCTGCCCGCCCAGCTGCACGATGACTCCGTCGGGCTTTTCGGTTTCGCAGACCGCCAGCACGTGTTCGAGGGTCAGGGGCTCGAAGTAGAGGCGGTCCGAAGTGTCGTAGTCGGTCGAAACGGTCTCGGGGTTGCAGTTGACCATGATGGTCTCGATCCCGAGCTTGCCGAGCGAGAGCGCAGCATGCACGCAGCAGTAGTCGAATTCGATGCCCTGGCCGATCCGGTTCGGCCCCGAGCCGAGAATCATCACCTTGCGCCGTTTCGAAGGCTCCGCTTCGCTCTCCGCGCCGAAGGTCGAATAGAGGTAGGGGGTCTCCGCGGGGAACTCTGCGGCGCAGGTGTCGACCCGCTTGAACACCCGGTGCACCCCGGCGCGCTTGCGCTCGCGGGAGACCTCCGGTTCGGTGGCGCCCACCAGTTGTGCCAGGCGCGCGTCGGTCACGCCCATCGCCTTGGCGCGCCGCAAGAGCTCGACCGGGAGCGAGTCGAGCACCCAGCAGGCGACCTCGGCTTCGAGATCGACGATTTCGCTGATCTCGCGCAGGAACCACGGGTCGATGTGGGTGACGCCGGCGACCTCTTCGACCGTCCAACCCTGGCGCAGCGCGGCGAAGACGGCGTAGAGGCGTTCCCAGTTCGGTGTCGTCAGGCGCTGCCGTAGGCGCACCGGATCGGCGGCGCGCTCCTCCCGGGCACCGCTGCCGTCGAGCTCGAGCGAGGCGATGCCCTTGAGCAAGGCCTCCTTGAAGGTGGCCCCGATCGCCATGACCTCGCCGACCGACTTCATCGCCGTGCC
>JBDSRU010000526.1:0-3461 GCA_039929145.1 Thermoanaerobaculia bacterium | reverse complement strand
GAACGCTCCGTGCTCTTGCCGCGGATGGTCAGGCGGAGGGAGAGGTTCCAGGTGCCCTGGCCGGCACCCTCACCGCGCTTCAGTCCGGCCACCTCCGCCCGGATCTCGGGGAAGCTCGCGCCGGCGAGCTGGCTTTCGCCGAGCATCGCGGACCGCACCTTGTTGCGATCGGAATCGGGTACGGGAGGCAGCTCGCCCGAGTGAACCCCGAGCTCGTGGAGGCGACCCTTCCAGGCGGTGCGCGACGCCGGAGCATCGACGTCGAGCGTCTCCACGGCGACGACAAAGGTAAACCGCGTCCCTTCAGGCCGCGCGGGATCGAACTCCAGATGCACGGCTGGCTTGCCGGCGACGATCAGGTGATCGTGCGCGAAGCCGGAGGCGATCCCTGCCTTGTGGGTGAGAACGGCGAAGACCGACTGCGCGGCGTCGACCTGGTATTCGGCGGCGGTCAGCGGCGCGTGGAGCGCGAAGGCGGCAATCAGCACCACCGGGATCGTCGAGAGTCTGCTCATGGCGTTGCCTCCAGACCGCGGGAGAGATCGGGGCGCGGTCGCTACGCTGGAGCTTAGACAGTCGGGGGGGGAGTGCGGAACTGACCAAAGTGAGAAGCCTTATCCGGCCCGGGTCGCGGACCCTGGCCGGATACGGCAGCGAATCGCACCGCCGGGTGGCGGGGACTCAGTTGGCGTCGTCGGTTCCTTCTTCCTCGACCTCGAGGACGATCGTCCGGGCGCCCGGCTCGCCAGCCAGGAAGTCTCCCGGCGCAGGCGCCGACTCCCGGAGCGCTTCGAGGACCTTGGTGCGGGTCGCCGCGTCGAGCTCCTGGAACTTCGGCGACGCCTGCAACCGTTCGATGGTGGCCTCGACCGGCAGCGCCATCGCCGGCAGCTCGCCGTCGCCGGTGGCGAACGCGAAGGCATGGCCGTTACCGGCCGAGCGGCGCAGCATCACTACGTCATGATCCCCTTCGCTGCCTGCGACCACCGCGGCGCCAGCATCCATCGCCACCTTGTTGCGCACGATCATGACGTTGGCGCCGCCTTGGTCGCCGGGTCCGCCTCCCTGCACCATGACGCGGCGATGGATCTGCTGCGTCCCATCCTCGCTGGTCCAGTCTCCGTCGGACATCGGGGCGGCGAAATGGTCGGTGAGCCGGATCTTCTTGCCGTCGAGATCGATCTCGAAGCCCTGTTCGTCACGCGTCACGACGACCGGCGTGCCGCTCGCGGTACTCAGCGCGCGGCTCTCGCCGAGCTCGAGATCCTGCAGGTCCTCGAGTTCGATCTGCTCGGCGTTGCCGTCGTGGTCGAGGACAAGCTTGATCTTGCTCTGCCGGACATGGGTCGCCCCGGCATCCGAGCCATCTGAGCCAGCAGAGCCAGCCGACTCGGCGGCAGCACCGGCAGCCGCCTCCTCGCTCGCGGCCGCGTAGGCGAGGCCGGCGACTGCCGTCAGGAAGAGTCCGATGAGGGACGAGACGATCCAGCGATTTCGGTTGGCCATCGGGTGCGCTCCTTCGAAGGTTGTGCGGTTTGACGCCGCGTTCGAGAGGGGTAAAGGCAAGGACGATGCCAGCTGAAAAGACCGCTGGTTTCGCCCGTCGCCTCCCGAGATGAGGAATGTGCTGCCGCTCTGGGGATGCGCCTCAGCTCTCGCTCGAGCCGGGTTCAGCGAGGCCGTGCTTTTCCAGCCGATAGAGGAACGCCTTGTACGGCAGGTCGAGCAGGCGCGCGGCGCGAGCGCGATTTCCGCCCGCGAGATCGAGTGCCTGACGCAAGGCCTCGCGCTCGTGCGCCTCCCAGGAGAGGCCCTGTGCGGGAAGGCGAAAGCCCCCCTCGCCATGGGCCCGTCCCGAGAGCTCCTCCGGCAGATCCTCCAGCCGCACTTCGCCGGCGTCGGCCAGAAGAGTCAGCCGTTCGACGACGTTGGCGAGCTCGCGGACATTTCCCGGCCAGGCGTATTCGAGCAGCGCCTTGCGCATGGCGGCGGAGAAACGCGCCTGCGGCAGGCCGTGCCGGCGCGCAGCGCGCGCGGCGAAGTGCTCGGCGAGAAGCGCGATGTCTTCGCGGCGCTCGCGCAGCGGCGGGAGCGTCAACGGTACGACGTTCAGCCGGTAATAGAGATCCTGGCGAAAGCGCCCGGCGGCGATCTCGACCGCGAGATCGCGGTTCGTCGCGGCGACGACACGCACGTCCACCGGCATCTCGATGCTGGCCCCCACGCGGGTGACCTTGCCCTCCTGCAACGCCCGCAGCAGCTTCGGCTGCAGCGCGAGCGGCAACTCGCCGATTTCGTCGAGGAAGATCGTGCCGCCGTCGGCGGCCTCGAATCTCCCGACGCGCATGCGGTCGGCGCCGGTGAAGGCGCCGCGCTCGACGCCGAAGAACTCGGACTCGAGCAGTCCTTCCGGAATCGCCGCGCAGTTGACCGCGACGAAGGGCCTGGCGCTCCGGGTCGAGAGCTGATGCAGGGCGCGGGCAGCGAGCTCCTTGCCGGTGCCGCTCTCGCCGGTGAGCAAAATGGTCGCCTGCGTGCCGGCGAGGCGCAGGACGCGCGCGAACAGGGTGTGCATCGCCGGCGAGCGTCCGATGAGGTCGACGAGCTGGTCCCGTTCGCCGATCTCCGCCGCCAGCCTGCGGTTCTCGCGCTCGAGCCGCCGCCGCGAGAGCGTCCGGTCGATCGCGAGACGGAGCGCCTGCGCTTCGAACGGCTTCGCAAGGTAGTCGTCGGCGCCGGCGCGAATCGCCTCGACGGCGCGCGCGATGGTGCCGTATGCCGTCACCATGACGAAGCCGACGTCGGGAAATTGGGCACGCACCAGCGCCAGAAGCTCGCCGCCGTCGCCGTCCGGAAGTCGCCAGTCGGAGATCACCAGGTCGACCGGCGCCCGCCCGAGCTCACGCGTTGCTTCGGCGAGCGAGCTCGCTTCGGCGACGCTGTAGCCCTCGCCGGCAAGCAGGCCGGAGAGCAGTTTCCTTTGATCGGCCTCGTCCTCGACGATCAGCAGCCGCTCGTCGTTCATCGGGCGCGATCGCCAATGTCGAGGATCGCCGTCGTGCCGGCTCCGCCATCCTCCTGCGGCCGCGGCTCGAGCTTGAGATCTCCGCCGTAGCGTCCGCTCACCAGACGGTGGGCGAGAAAGAGGCCCATTCCCGAACCGTGCGGCTTCGTCGTGACGTGAGGTTCGAAGAGGCGGGCCCGGACCTCTTTGGAAAGGCCGGGGCCCTGGTCGGCGATCTGCATTCGCACCCCTCCGGAGTCGCGCTCCGCCACACGGATGACCACCTCGCCCTCCCAGGGACTGGCTTCGACGGCATTGACGACCAGCGCTTGCAACACAGCCTTGAGCTCTGCCGGGACACCCGAAACGGTCAGCGTGGCGCTCCCAGACGTCGCGACCCTGGCGGCGCTCGCGACGCTGACCGGGTCGGCCACGACTGCGATGCGCACGCGGCCCC
>JBDSRU010000525.1:0-3401 GCA_039929145.1 Thermoanaerobaculia bacterium | reverse complement strand
AGGAGAACGGCGCCCGCCTGGCCGAGCTCTCGCGTCTCACCGGCGAGCTCGACCGCCGCGGTCGCGAGCTCGCGCAGGCAAACGTCCGAATTCTCGAAGCCAACCGGGCGAAGAGCCAGTTCCTGGCGAACATGAGTCACGAGCTGCGCACCCCGCTCAACTCGATCATCGGTTTCTCGGAAATCCTCGGAGACAAGCTCGAGCACAGGATCGAGCCTCGGTTCGTGCGCTTCCTGCACAACATTCTCTCTTCCGGCAGGCACTTGCTGGGCCTCATCAATGACATCCTCGACCTGTCGAAAATCGAGGCCGGAAAGATGGATCTGGTCTTCGAGCCGGTGTCGATGCACGATGTCGTGCACGGAGTCGAAAGCGTCATGCACGGCATCGCCTCGCGCCGCCGCATCCACATCGAGCTGGAGATCGAACCTGGCCTGCCGGTCATCGTCGCCGACCCGCCGCGGATCAAGCAGGTGCTCTACAACCTGCTCTCGAACGCGGTCAAGTTTTCGCGCGACGGCAGCACGGTGCGACTGCGGGTCCGCGCCGCCGGGCCGGGCGAATCCGGGCTGCCCGGCCGCGGCATCTTCATCGAGGTCATCGACCAGGGCATCGGCATTCGCAGCGACGACCAGCAGATGATCTTCGAGGAGTTCCGTCAGGTCGACGGAGGCAGCACCCGCAACATGGGGGGAACGGGCCTGGGCCTCGCTCTCGTCAAGCGCTTCGCGGAGATGCACGGCGGCCGGGTCGAGGTCGAATCGGAACCCGATCATGGGAGCCTCTTCCGCGTCGTCCTGCCGGTCGACGCCGCCGCGGCCACGAACCGCCGCGAAGCCGGGGATCCGA
Organism: Thermoanaerobaculia bacterium; assembly: GCA_039929145.1. Classification (GTDB taxonomy): domain Bacteria; phylum Acidobacteriota; class Thermoanaerobaculia; order Multivoradales; family JAGPDF01; genus JAGPDF01. The sequence continues at coordinate 2,552 of JBDSRU010000525.1, read as the reverse complement.
TCTCCTTCAACTTCACTCGCGCCGAAATCCGCGAGGCCTTTCTCGAAACCGCCCGCACCGTGCTGGTCGCCGAGGACGACGATGTCTTCTTCCGCGGCCTGGCGGGCGATCTCGAAGCGGCGGGCTACCGCGTCGTCCGAGCGCGCAACGGCGACGAGGTCGTCGATCTCGCGCTCGCCGAGAGCCCGGTGGCGATCTCCCTCGACCTCGTTCTGCCCGGGAGGGACGGCTGGGAGGTGTTGAAGGAGCTCAAGTCCGACGCCCGGACCTCCAGCGTCCCGGTGATCATCGTCAGCCTGATCGAGAATCACGAGCTCGGCTTCGCGCTCGGCGCCGACGACTACTTCCAGAAGCCGCTCGATCGCGAGCGATTTCTGGTGCGGCTGCGCGAGCTGACGCCGGAGAACAGCGGCTTCGATCGCGCCGCGGTGCTGATCATCGACGACGACCCGCAAGTGCATGACTATCTCGACGTCGAGCTCTCGGAGGCCGGCTATCGCGTGCATTCGGCGACCGGGGGCAGGGAGGGCATCGAGCTCGCCGTGAGCCTCCGGCCGAGCGTCATCGTCCTCGATCTGATCATGGACGGAATCGACGGTTTCCAGACTGCGGCCGAGCTCTCCCGCCAACCCGAGACAGCGCAGATTCCGATCGTCGTCTTCACTTCCAAGGACATGAGCTCGGAGGACCACAAGGAGCTCGCCGGCCTCACCAGTGCCCTGCTCTCGAAAGCCCCCGACGACCGCAAACGGATGGTTTCCACGATTCGCGAAATGGAGGCGCGCCATCGGGCGCGGATGGCGAGACATGAGCGGACCACTCATCTGGGTGATTGAGGACAACGACCAGAACTTCGAGCTCGTCGACTATCTGCTCGGCGAGGAAGGCTACGCCGTGGCTCGGGCCCGCGACGCCGCTGAGCTCGCGCCGCTCCTGGCCGGAGCATCGCCGGCGCTGGTGCTCCTCGACATGAATCTGCCCTCCGGCTCCGGGCTCGACCTGCTCAAGCGGCTGCGCAGCCACGAGCGCTCGCGAACCGCACCCGTCGTCGCCCTCACCGCCCACGCCATGCGCGGCGATCGTGAACGGTTTCTCGCCGCGGGGTGTGACGGCTATATTTCCAAGCCGATCGAGGCGAACGCGTTCCTCTCCAGCGTGGCCGGTTTCCTGCGCGGCGGCGTAGAGAGATAATGCCGTCGTGATCCCTCCCGGAAAGCCACCGCGCATTCTCGCGGTCGATGACCAGCCCGAGAACCTCGAGCTGCTGGCGGCGATCCTTTCCGACGAGGGTTTCGAGGTCGGCTTCGCGAGCGACGGCCTGGCGGCGCTCGAGTCGGTCGCGGCGAATCCGCCGCAGGCGATCCTGCTCGACATCATGATGCCGCGCCTCGACGGTTTCGAGGTCTGCCGGCGGATCAAGGCATCGCGCCCGACCTGCTTCATCCCGGTAGTGATGCTCACCGCGCTCTCGGATGTCGAGAGCAAGATCCGCGGCTTCGAAACCGGTGCCGACGACTTCCTCAACAAGCCTTTCCACCGCATCGAGCTGCTCACCCGGTTGCGCTCGCTGCTCAGAATTCGCGGCCTGCGCGACGAGCTCGACTCGACCGAGGCGCTGATCTTCAGCATGGTGCACCTGCTCGAGGAGAAGGATCCGTTGACCCGGGATCACTCCCAGCGCGTCGCCGCGATCGCCGCCGATACCGGCCGTGCCCGCCGACTCTCGCCGCGCGCGCAGTACAACCTGACGCTCGGGGCGCTGCTGCACGACATCGGCAAGCTCGGCGTTCCGGAATCGATCCTGCTCAAGCCCGACCACGAGCGCACCGCGGAGGATCAGAGAATCTACCGCCTGCACACCTCGCTCGGCGAGCGCATCCTCGCTCCGATCGAGTCCCTCGCCGGAGCGATTCCGTTCGTCCGTCAGCACCACGAGCGCCGCGACGGCAGCGGCTATCCAAACGGCTCTCTCGGCGCTGATCTGGCGCCCGAGGTCGAGCTCCTGGCCGCCGCGAACGCCTATGACATGGCGCGCGTGCTCCACCCGCAGGGGCCCGCGACGTGTGCCGCAGCGCTCCGCCAGGAGGCGAGCGCGGGCCGCTTCGAGCCCGGCCTGGTGGAGGAGATCATTCGTTCCGCCGAGCGTCTGGATGCCGCGGCGTCGCTCCCCACCATCGAGGACCTGCTACCCGCGCCCGAGATCGATCCCGGCGGCAGGATTCTGGTCGCCGACGACAACTCCACCAACCGTCAGCTTTATCGCGAGCTGCTGCAAGGCGCCGGCTACGAGGTCGAGACCGCCCACGGCGGCGAAGCCGCGATCGCCGCCTACCGCAGGAGCAAGCCCGACCTGGTGATCCTCGATATCCGGATGCCGGACATCGACGGCCAGGAGGTCTGCCGCATCATCAAGTCCGACGAGAGCGCCGCCTACCTGCCCGTGGTCCTGGTGACCGCATACGAGGAACGCGGCCTGCGCCTGCGCGCCCTCGACTGCAATGCAGACGAGCTGCTGCTCGCTCCGGTCAACCGGCTCGAGCTGCTGGCACGCG
>JBDSRU010000524.1:0-4477 GCA_039929145.1 Thermoanaerobaculia bacterium | reverse complement strand
GGAGCTGTCGCTCCGCCCGCGCCGGCAGCCCGCCGCACGACGGCACTGCCGCCGTTGCGCCCGACGCGGCCGCGCACGCTGATCCAGAAGGTCGAACCGAAGATCAAGACATTGCCGACGAGCCAGGCGGACAAGCTCGCGCCGGGCTCAGGTCTCGATCCAATGCTCGCCGCCTTCGGTGTCGCAGAGCCCGCTCTTCTGGGCGCCTCCACGAGCCCGGCAGCGCCGGCCGGGAACACCCCGGCGGTCGAGACCCGGGCAACGACCGCGATCGCAGCGGTGGCTGCATCGGCTTCGCCTGCAGCAGCTCCGGTCCACGTTCCGAATCCGCTGGCCTCCGCCAGCCCGACTCCGCAGCCCGCCGCGGCGGCGCCCGGAGCTCCCGCAGTGCCGCCTGTGCGACCGCCGCGTGGCGCCGTACTGGTCCACCGCGCCACCGAGCCCTACCGTCCGACGCCGCCGCCGGCACGACCCGGCTATCGCCCCTCCGGCCCTGGAACCCGCCCCGGTGGGCCTCCCGGAAGCCGCCCGAGTGGCCCCCCTGGATCGCGTCCCGGCGGCCCCCCGGGGTCACGTCCGAGCGGACCTCCCGGATCGCGCCCGCCCTACAATGGCGGCGCCGGCCGGCCTCCCACGGGCGGTCCGAGCCGTCCGGGCGGACCGCGTCCCCCCTCGTCGCCGCCGCCGTCCTCCCCCGGGAGCTCGAAGCGCGGTGATCAGCGCGGTCCCGACAGCGACAAGAAGAAGTCGAAGAAGGGTCGCAAAACGACGATCGAGATTCAGACCGCCGACATCCGGAGCCTCCGCGGTTCGCTGGTGGAGATCGAGGACGTCGTCGATCAGTCGGTTGTCCCGTCGGGCTCGCAGGCGGCGCGCAGTCGCCGCCGGAAGGAGACCCGCGGCGATCAGGATCCGGAAGTCAACACGATCCGCAGCGGCCGCACTCTCGAGGACGGGCCGATGGTCATCTCCGAAGGTATGACGCTGCGTGACTTCGCGGATCGTCTGGAGGTCAAGGCCAAGGATCTGATCGCTCTTCTGGTTCAGCGCGGCACCATGGCCAACATCAACTTCGTCATCGAGCCCGAGTTCGGCATCAAGCTGGTCAAGGAGTTCGGCCTCGAGGCCAAGGTCATGACGTTCGAACAGGAAGTCCAGTCCGGCGTGACGCCCGTTTCCGAGTCGGCTCCGGCCGAGAAGCTCGCGACGCGAGCCCCGGTCGTCACCATCATGGGTCACGTCGACCACGGCAAGACCTCGCTTCTGGACAAGATCCGCTCGTCGAAGATCACCGAGGGCGAGTTCGGCGGCATCACGCAACATATCGGCGCCTACCATGTCGACGTGAACAACCGGCAGATCGTCTTCCTCGACACTCCCGGTCACGAGGCCTTCACCATGATGCGTGCACGCGGTGCGCGCGTCACCGATATCGTGGTGCTGGTGGTCGCGGCGGATGACGGCGTCATGCCGCAGACCGCCGAAGCGATCGACCATGCGCGCGCCGCCGGCGTGCCGATCGTCGTCGCCTTGAACAAGATCGACAAGTCGAACGCCAACCCTGACCGCGTCAAGCAACAGCTCGCCGACCGCGGACTCGCTCCCGAGGACTGGGGAGGCAACACCGTCGTCGTTCCGGTCTCGGCTATCAAGGGCGAAGGCATCAACGAGCTACTGGAAATGATCCTGCTCACCGCCGACATCCAGGATCTGAAGGCGAATCCGGACCGAGCCGGACAGGGCATCGTCCTCGAGGCGCGCAAGGAGACCGGACGCGGCATCATCGCAACCGTCCTCGTGCAGAACGGCACCCTCAAGGTCGGCGATGTGTTCGTTTCGGGTTCGACCTGGGGCCGGGTGCGCTCGATGAGCGACGACCGCGGCAAGCGAGCGCTCGAGTCCGGCCCGGCGACTGCCGCCGAGGTGACCGGTTTCACCGACGTGCCCGAGGCCGGCGACACCTTCCAGGTGGTGCCGGACGAACAGAAGGCGCGCAGCATCGTCGAATTCCGCCAGCAGGAATCGCGCAGGAAGGACCTCGTCCCCACCGGCGCCCGGCTTTCGCTGCAGCAGCTCTTCAGCCAGATCGAGAAGGGCGAGATCAAGGATCTCGCCGTCGTCCTCAAGGCCGACGTGCAGGGCTCGCTCGAAGTCCTGCGCGACGCGATCGAGAAGATCGGCACGGCGAAGGTCAAAACCACCGTGTTGCACAGCGGCGTCGGTGCGATCTCGACCAACGACGTACTTCTCGCTTCGGCCTCCAAGGCGATCATCGTCGGGTTCAACATCCGGCCGGAGAGGAACGCCGTCGAGCTCGCCGACAAGGAACAGGTCGAGGTCCGCCTCTACACCGTGATCTACGAGCTGCTCGACGACCTGCGCAACGCCATGGTCGGGCTGCTGGAACCGACGTTCAAGGAAGTTTCCCGGGGACGCGCCGAGGTCCGGGAGGTCTACCGCGTGCCCAAGGTCGGGACGATCGCCGGTTGCCATGTCCTCGACGGCGTGATTCCCAGGAGCGCTCCGGTGAGACTGATTCGCGACGGCCGCGTGGTGTTCGAAGGCAAGATCATCTCGCTCAAGCGTTTCAAGGACGATGCCTCGGAGGTCCGTAGCGGCTTCGACTGCGGCATCGGTCTCGACCGCTTCCAGGACATGAAGCCAGGCGACATCATCGAAGCCTTCGCCAAGGAAGAGATCGCTCCGACGCTGAACTAGGAAGGGCGCGGGGCCGAGAGGCTGCGCGCCGCCTCCAGAGTCGAACGGCGACTTCGAACTGCGGACTCGCATCGCATGTACGTCGGTCTCGGAATTCTCGACCTCGAGCTTCCCCACGCCCACGATCTCAAGGCGAAGCGCCGTGTGGTGCGCAGCCTGATCGATCGCCTGCACGCTCGCTACAGAATTTCCGCCGCCGAGACCGGCCTGCAGGACCGCCTGCAGCGCGCGGAAATCGGAGTGGCGCTGGTGGCGGCGAACGAAGCGACCGCGCAGAAACTGCTGGACGAAGTCCTGCGGCTCGCCGACAGCGAGGACGAGGCGGTCGTTCTGGGCTGGGAGCCGCAGATTCTCGAGGAGGGTGAATGAGCCAACGAACCGATCGCGTCGCAGATTCCCTTCGCAAGGAGCTTTCGATGCTCCTTATGCGCGAGGTGCGCGATCCACGGGTCGCGCTCGCCACCATCTCCCGGGTTCAGGTGGCCCGCGATCTGGGTCACGCCCGGATCTGGATCTCGGTGCTGGGAGACGAGACGGTGCGGCAACAGACGATGGAGGGAATCGAGCACGCCAAGGGATTCCTGCGCACCCAGATCGGACGGCGCCTCAAGCTGCGGGTCACCCCGGAGCTCGCTTTCGAGCTCGATCGCGGCGCTGAATACCTGCAGGACATGACCGAGCTGCTCGAGAAGCTGCACAAGGAACCGAGTGATTCCTGAGACCCTGACCGCTTACATCGCCCGCCAGAAGCGCTTCCTCATCGTGAGCCATGCCAATCCCGACGGCGACGCCATCGGCTCCGGGCTCGGCCTGGCGCGACTCCTCCGCCGCTCAGGCAGGCAGGCGCAGATCTGGAATCTGCATCCGACACCGGCGACCTACCGTGCGCTTCCCGACAGCGCCGGCATCCACTCCGGCGAGACACCTCCCCATGGCTTCCCCACCGATTTCGACTGCGTCGTGGTGCTCGAATGCCCGACGCTCGACCGCACCGGCCTCGACGAGACCCTTTCCGCGTTGCCGCTGGTCAACATCGACCATCACCTGGGCAACTCCGGGTACGGCGTCGAGAACTGGGTGGACACCGGCGCGGCCGCGGTGGCGATCATGGTCGCCGCGTTGGCGCGCGACCTGGGAATCGCCATCGACCCGGAGAGCGCCGACTGCCTTCTGCTCGGGCTGGTCAGCGACACGGGCGGCTTTCGCTTCTCGAACGCCACTCCGGAGGCCTTCGAAGCCGCCGCCGCCCTGATTCGGGAGGGCGCCCGGCCCGAGCAGGTCTCACAGTGGCTGAATGAGAGCCAGCCCGAGGGCGCGGTGCGTCTGCTCGGCGAGATGCTCGCCACCCTCGAGCTCCACGCCGGCGGAAGAATCGCCACCGTCCACCTCACTTGCGCGATGTTCGCCCGCGCCGGAGCCGCTGCCGGCGATTCCGAGGGACTGGTCGACTGCCCGCGTTCGATCGCCGGAGTTGAAGCCGTAGTCTTGCTGCGTGAGACCGGCCCGGGGCACTGGAAGGTCTCGATGCGCAGCCGCGGAGCGGTCGACGTGCAGTCGGTGGCCCAGCGCCGCGGCGGCGGCGGGCACCGGAACGCCGCCGGTTGCAAGGTCGAAGGTGACCTCGACGCCCTCGAGCTCGCCCTTGTAACCGAATTGACCCAGGCTCTGGAGGTTCGCCATGACGCTTGACGGCCTGCTCCTGGTGGACAAGGAGGCTGGATGTACCTCGCACGACGTCGTGCAGATGGTGCGCCGGATC
>JBDSRU010000523.1:0-2624 GCA_039929145.1 Thermoanaerobaculia bacterium | reverse complement strand
AGGAGAACCAGATCGCGACCTACAAGGTCTTTCCCGGGATCGTCGCCTATCCCCTTACCTGGGCGACCGAGGCAGCCTTCGTCTGGCGATCGTGGGGGTTCGCTTCAGGCGTCGCGACAGTCGTCGTCGCGGCGCTCTCGGGCTACATCGCGGTGCGCTTTCTGGAGCGCCAGGAGTCGCTCTGGAGAGAGAGCCGCGCCTTTTTTCTCTTGCGCCGGCGCAGCCGGATCGCCGAGGAGCTCCGCGCTCGCCGCGCCGAGGCCGGACGCCGCATCGAGACTCTCGTCGAGCTCTGGGTCGACGCTCAGGCCTTCTCTCCGGACAGCAGGCGCTCGTAGTCGGCGGAAACGTCGACGTCCAGGGCCGCGCCGGCGAACTCGACGAGACGGAGTCGCGCGCGCTCCGCGCGCAAAATCACTTTCGCGCCTTCATCGCCGTCGAGCTTCCTGAGAGAAGAAAAAAAGGATCGGTAAAGGAAGGCAGGGGGCCCGAACGTCGGTGGCCAGGACGAAGCGGAGAGGCCGGTTTCGGCGCCGGCAAGAAGGACCGCGTTCAGATGCTCAGCGGTGACCAAGGGCTGATCGACGAGGGTGATCAGGATTCCTTCCACCGTTGTTCCGACCCTCTCCTCGTGAGCTTCGATCGCGTCGAGTGCCACGCGGAGCGAGCTTGACAGCCCACGCCGAGGGTCCGGATTCACCACGAGCGCAACAGCGGCCACATCCCTGAACCAGCAGCTTTTTTCTACCTCGGGGCTGACCACGACGATGCGAGGACTGCACGCGGTCGCGCAGAGCGTTGCTGTCGTGTGGTGCAGCAGGGTCGACCCGCAATAGGGGAGCAGGGCCTTCGGCTGACCCATGCGGCGCGAGGTGCCCGCTGCGAGCAGGACACCGGCGACGGTCAAGGCCGTTCTTCACTCAGCGCTCGGCTCGCGTCCACGCGCGAGCGGGAGAGCGAGAGCGCGCCAATCCCGCTCGCCGCACTCGATTCGCCGCTTTCGATCACCACGGCCTGGATCTCGGCGGCGATCGCCAGGGCGACTTCTGCGGGCGACCGTCCGCCTAGGGGGAGCCCCGCGGGCCCGCGCAGCCTCGCGCGCATCGCTTCGTCGAGGACCAGTCCCTGCATCGCAAGATCGCCGAGCAGTCGGTCGCGCCGCTCCGGCGGGCCGAGGAGTCCGACGTAGGGCGCAGCGCTGGGCAGCAGCGCCGCGAGCCAGGCGAGGTCGTCGAGATAGTTGTGGGTCAGGACGACGGCGGCGGTGAAGTTGTCGATCGTCACCGCCGCCGCGAGATCCTGCGGGCTGGAGGCGCAATAGCGCGCCAGGCCGGCGAAGCGCACGGCCGCGTCCGCGGTCGGGCGGAGGTCGAGCACGACGGTCTCCCAGCCGAGCTCGTCGGCGAGTCGGGCGAGCGGCAAGGCATCGCGTCCCGCGCCTGCGAGCACAAGGCGCAGAGGCGGAACGATCCGCTCGCGCAGCAGAACTTCCGTACCCAGGCGAGTTTCGACCGTGGCCGGCGTGCGATCGCGGAAGAGTTGCTCGAACGGATCGAGCGGCGATGGCGCCTCCGGGTCTCCCGGCAGCTTCTCGAGCAGCACGGTGATCTTGCCGCCGCATCCCAGCCCGAGACCCCAGAGGATCTCGTCCGGGGCGCGCAGATCGTAGACCGCGAGGGCGGCAACGCCCGAGGCAAGGACTTCGGCTGCTTTGGAACCCAGATCGCGCTCGAGGCAACCCCCCGAGAGCACGCCGGTGAGGGCGCCGCTTTCCTCGACGAGCATTCGCGTGCCTTCCCGGCGATAAGCCGAACCCTCGACCGCGACGATGGTCGCCAGCACGGCGCGCCCGCCTTCCGCGCGCAGGGCACGGACGCGGGCGAGGATCTGGCGCATCTCCTTCACGACGGGTGCGTGCCGCTCATGGGAAGCTGGACGGCGAGAGGCCGAGGTCGACGATGCTGCAGCCGTCGATGGCGGCGATGCCGAGGCGTTTCGCCTCTTCCAGAACCGCGTCATCGGCGGCGCCGGGGTTGAACCAGACTTCGCGCGCTCCGGCGCGGGCGATCTCCGGCAACATGGAAAGCGAGACTTGCGGTGGCAAGTAGACGCTGATCCGCTCGACCGGGTGCGGCAGGGCGGCGAGCGAGGGGTAGGCGGTGAGCCCCTCGATTTCGGCTTCCCGCGGATGGATCGGCAGGACTTCATAGCCGGCGGCAAGGTGGGCGCGCAGGGACTTGTTGCCGAACTTGGCGCGAACGCTCGAGGCTCCGAGGATGGCGACGCTCTTCATGGGGCGATTATCCTCCGTCCGCCCGGACGGCGGAAAGCCGGACCAGAGCGCTCCGGGCTTCGGCGACTCGCGGATCGCCCGCCGGCGCGCGGGCGAGGAAGCGACGCAAGTGCTTTGAGGCCTCGCCGCTGCGTCCGGGCTGGCCGGCGAGGAGGCGCGCGAGATTGAGCTCGCACGCATAGAGTCCGGGGTCGAGCTCGAGCGCGGCGCGATAGGCGGCCTCGGCGTCGGCGAGCCGTCCGAGGCCGTCGAGGGTGATGGCGAGCATGTTCTGAGCCGCGGCGTTGCGCGGCGCCAGCGCGACCGCCGAGCGCGCCCGGCGCAGGGCTTC
>JBDSRU010000522.1:0-3584 GCA_039929145.1 Thermoanaerobaculia bacterium | reverse complement strand
GTTCGGGATCGAGGCCGACATCGCTGCCGAGGAAGAAGACCACCGGATGCGGCCACTCGGCTCGCCAGCGCTCGACCTGTCGCGCGAGCTCCTCGGAGGTCCACAGCGCCCCGCGTTCATCGAGCGCTACGAGGAACGCGGCTTTCGGCGCCGCGGCCGCGAGAGCGCCTCCCTCCAGGCGACGGCGCGCACGGTCCTCGCCGCCGGTCGCAACCCGGATGGCCTGCTCCCGGATCGGAACGAAGGCTTCGATGCGCCGCCGGTAGTCGGTCGACAGCGACTCCCAGGGTTCGGGCGAGTGACGGCCCGCCCAGAGCAGATGGAAACCGAGGCCCACTATTCGGCTTTGTCCGCCGACGACGGGCGCCCGGTGTCCGCGGGGTCACGCAGGAACTCGTGCCACTCGTCGAGAAAAGCAAGCGAGGTCAGGTCGCGCATCCGGTCCAGGAAGAGGACGCCGTTCAGGTGGTCGAATTCGTGTTGCACGATGCGGGCTTCGAATCCTTCGACGACCCGGTCGAGCGGCTCGCCGTCGCGGCCCAGCCCGCGCAGGCGCAGCGCCGGATGACGCGGTACGAGGCCGCGCAGGTCGGGAATCGACAGACAGCCCTCCCAGTCGAAGAGCGGTTCGCCGGCGAGCGGCTCGAGCATCGGGTTGACCACGATCGTGAGCGGGATTCCGCTGGCCGGATCGTCGTCGTCTTCCGCCTCGTAGACGAAAAGCTGCCAGGCGAGGCCGATCTGCGGCGCGGCGAGCCCGACCCCGTCGGCGTCGTTCATGGTCTCGACCATGTCGTCGATCAACTGCTGCGTGCCGGCTTCGGCGAGGACCGCCGGCGACACCGCCACGGCCGGAGTGCGCAGCACCGGATTCCCCATGCGAACAATCGGCAGAACAGCCATAAGCCCCCCTCGCAGCTCATCCTAGCGCCTCGGGAAGGCACGAGGCGCCATGGTATTCTGGCCGCTCCATGACAGCCTGGACTTCCGAAGAAGAGCAACGTCGAAAACGGCGTCAACGGATCCTTCGCGGCCTCCTTCTGGGCGGCGCGGCGATTGGCCTGCCGGCGGTCATCAATGCCACGATCGCGCGCAAGGCGCGGCGCATCGAGCCGACCGTCTGGGGCCGGAGGCACCGCTACGCCTGGGATCTCGCGGACGTCGTCTTTCAGCGCCTCGGGTCGGGCGAGCCGATCGTTCTCCTGCATTCGTTCGGACCGGGCCACGATTCGCTCGAATGGCGCCTCGCCGCGGAACGGATGGCCGAAAACTTCCAGGTCTTCGCCCCCGATTTTCCCGGTTGGGGACGCTCCGAACGGCCGCCGACGCCGCTCGACGGCGAGCTCTACATCGAGTTCCTGCTCGACTTCCTCGATGACGTCGTGCGCCGGCGCGCGGTGCTCGTCGCCTCGGGCCTCACCGCCGCCTACGCCGTGCAGGTGGCGGTCGATCATCCCGAGCTGGTGCGGGGCCTCGTGCTCTCATGCCCCGTCGGGATCGATCTGGCGAGCGAAGAGCCGGATCTGAAGGACGCCGTCATCCACCGCCTGCTCAAGCTCCCTATCTTCGGCACTTCGGCGATGAATCTCTACACGACCCGCAAGGGGATCCAGCGCTACCTCGCCGAAGAGGTCTACTTCGACCGGGCGCAGGTGACCGACACGCGGGTCGATCATCACTATCGCGGCGCCCACGAACCGGACAACCGCGCCGCCCTCGCCGCCTATCTCTCGGGCTACCTCAACCACCGCATCGGCCCGGCGCTCGCGCGCCTGCAGACTCCGACGCTGCTCGTCTGGGGCCGGGAAGCGGTGAATCCGCCCGTCGAATCGGCCGACCTCTGGTTGCAGGCGATCCAGAACGCCGAGCTCGAAGTGCTGGATGGCGCCGGAACGCTGCCCCACGACGAGGTGCCGCTCGCCTTCGCGGAGCGCATCGGCCCGTTCGTCGAGCAGTTGCCGGCCGGATGACGACGCCCAGATTTCCCCGGGTGCCCGCGGGCTACCCGTTTCCGCAGCTCGAAACGGCGGTGCTCGAACGCTGGCGCCGCGAGAGCATCTTCGCGCGCTCGGTCGAAAAAAACGCCGGCGCCGAGGAGTTCACTTTCTTCGAGGGTCCGCCGACCGCCAACAACACGCCGCATGTCGGCCACGTCCTGACGCGCGTGGTCAAGGATCTCTTCCCGCGTTTTCAGACGATGCGCGGCAAGCGGGTCGCTCGCAAGGCCGGCTGGGACACCCACGGCCTGGCGGTCGAGATCGAAGTCGAGAAGCGGCTGGGCCTCTCCGGCAAACGCGACATCGAACAGCTCGTGCCCGGCGACCCGCGCGCCTCGATCGAGAAGTTCAACCAGGCCTGCTACGACTCGGTGATGACCTACGAGCGCCAGTGGCGCGCCATGACCGAGCGCGTCGGCTACTGGATCGACCTCGACGACGCCTACTTCACCTACTCGAACCGCTACATCGAGTCGGTCTGGTGGTCGCTGGGCCAGCTCCACGAGAAAGGGCTTCTCTTCGAGGGCCACAAGGTCCAGCCCTATTGCGCCCGCTGCGGCACCACGCTGTCGTCCCATGAGGTCGCCCAGAACTACAAGGAGATCGAGGATCCCTCGATCTGGGCGCTCTTCCCGGCCCGCCCGGGACGTCGATTGAAGACCGTCGACGGCAAGGAGTTCGTCGTCCCGACCGACTTCTACCTGGTCGCCTGGACGACGACACCCTGGTCGATGCCGGGACACTCGGGCCTCGCCGTCCATCCTGACCTCGTCTATCGCATCGTCGAGCATCCGGACCGCCCGGGCGCTCGCCTCCTCTTCGCCGATCAGATCGAGATCCCGATACCGTACGAGATCGAGGTCGAGGGAAAGCGCCAAAGGCGGGACCTGCGCGACCAGCCTGCGCTCGCGCGCGTCACCGGCGAAGCGCTGCAGGGCCTCCGGTACGACCGCCCCTACCGCACGGACCCTTTCGACGAGCGGCAGGATCCCGACGGCGCTCCGCAACCGCCGCCCTCCGACGAAGACGGCTGGGTGGTCGTCACCGCCGACTACGTCACCGCTGCCGACGGCACCGGTCTCGTGCACACGGCGCCGGCCTTCGGCGCTGACGACTATGCGACGGGACGCAAGTACGGCCTGCCCCTTTTCAAGACCGTCGAGGCCGACGGGAAAATCTCGCCCAGGAAGGGGTTGGAGCGCTTCGCCGGAATGTGGTTCAAGGATGCGGACAAGGAGATCCTCCGCGACCTCAAGGAGCGCCACCTCCTGCTCCACTCCGAGCGCTACAAGCACAGCTACCCGTTCTGCTGGCGCTGCGACACGCCCCTCCTGCAGTTCGCCTCGAAGAGCTGGTTCGTCCGGACGACCGCCATCCGCGACCGACTGGTGGCGAAGAACCTCACGATCGACTGGCATCCGGAGGCGATCGGCAAGGCACGGTTCGGCAACTGGCTGGAAGGTGTCGTCGACTGGGCGCTGTCGCGGAAACGATACTGGGGCACCCCCCTGCCGATCTGGAAGTGCGACCTGTGCCCTGCGGAACGCGTTTTTTCTTCCTTTACCGAGCTTTTCCACGAGGCCGGCA
>JBDSRU010000521.1:0-5971 GCA_039929145.1 Thermoanaerobaculia bacterium | reverse complement strand
CCCGGGCCTGTGACCTTGCGATGGCTGGGACGGAGCGCGACGGTCGCGCCTCCGGCCGTGGGTTCGACCTACCGCTGGTCGCTGATCGTGCCCCCGGTCGCCGCCACGACGCCGACGACGATCGAAGTCGAAGCGCACGACGCCGCCGGCAACATGGCGGTCGCGACTTCTGCACTCGTCGTCGAACCGCTGCTTGACCCGGAAGTCCCCGTCGTAGCAATCGTCTGTCCCTCGGCGGGAGCGCTGCTCGCTCCCGGAACCTCCGCCTGGGTAACTGCGTCAGCCTCCGACAATCAGGGGCTGCTGTCGGTGGAGTTCTTCCTCGGCGACTCGACGATTCCGGTGGCGAGCTTCGGCGCTCCGCCGTACCGCTACCACCTCGGCGCTCCGAGCACCGCCCGGGAGGGAGACATTCTCCGCCTTCGAGTCGTCGCCACCGACTACGGGCTGCGCTCGACCGAGGCGCTGCTAGAGGTCCGGATCGTCGAAGGGGACGTGATCCGGGGGAGCCGGACGATCACTCCCGGCGACACGACCTTCGAGGGCCGCTCGCTGATCGTGGCATCGGGCACGGTGACGCTTGACGGCGCCCACTCCTTCCGCGACCTGCTCGTCCTCGACGGCGCGGCGGTGAATCACCGCAAGGCCACGCCGGCGGCCGAGTACGCCATCGATGTGCAACTCGAACGCGACCTCTTCGTCGCCTGCGAGGGCGCCATCGACGTTTCCGGCCTGGGCTATCTCGGCGGAGCGCGTGGCGGTGGACGGGCGTTCGGGTACGGCAACAGCATCGATGAAGGCGCGAACTACCTCACCGGAGCGAGCCATGGTGGACGCGGTGGTTCCTACGACGGTTCGAGCCAGCCCTACGGCAACCTCTTCGAGCCGCGCGCACCCGGCGGCGGTGCCGGCGGGAGCGCGGCGAGCGCGGGCAGCGACGGCGGCGGCGTCGCGCGTGTGGCCCTTGCGGGAAATGCGGTCATCGACGGCGCCGTGCGGGCCAACGGCGCTGTCAATCTCGCCGCCGGAGCCGCAGGCGGTTCGGTCAGGATCAGCGCGGCCCAGATGTCCGGCGCGGGGCTCGTGGAAGCGAACGGTGCCCTTGGAGGCGCCGGCGGCCGGATCGCGATGCTTTCGACCTCGCTGTCAACGGACCTCGGTTCGCGAGTCCGCGCCTGGGGAGGTCAGCGAGTCGGCGCGAGCTTCAACGCCACCCACCAGGGTGCCGCCGGAACCGTCTACATGAAGCGCGCCGGAGACTCTTACGGCGAGCTGGTGGTCGACAATCGCGGCCTGGTCTCCGCGCAGTGGACCGAGCTGCCTGCCGTCGGCGAGGGCATCGTGGATTCGGTCACCGCCGACAGCCTTACCGACGTGGAGGCGGATTTCCGCTCTTCGCTGGTGGGGGTCGAGCTGCAGGTGAACGGAGATCCCGGACTGACCTGGCCCATTGCGGCGCATGCGCACCACGGCCAGACCTTGACGGTCGATGTCTCCGGTCACCCGTTCACGGGTCAGGCCGGCGACGTCTACTCCGGTCTCTACCGGTTCGACCGCGTCCGAGTACTCGGAGCGGCGAAGGTGCGGACTCGCGACGCGGTCGCGCTGGGCGAGCCGGCTGCGGTCGAAGCCGGCTCGACCTGGTCTCCGGCTTACCTGCCGCCGGCGATGTCGATTCCAGAACTCGAACTGCTCGAAGGCTCCGGCGGCGAGACGTTGGTCAACCTGCACGCGACGCTGGAGCGTCCTGCAGAAGAGAACGCCCGCTTCACCTTCACCGCGACTGGCGAGTCGGCAGTGGCCGGAGAAGACTTCATCGCCGCAACCGGGAGTCTTGCGATTCCCTATGGCGCGACCACCGCGACGATACCGCTGCGTCTGATCTCGGATCTGGTTGCGGAACCCGACGAGACGCTGCGCATCGAAATTGGCGAGGTGGCTGGACTCGTCGCTCCCGAGCTTGCGGCGCGGATCACGATTCGTGACGACGACGGCGCCGCCCACTGCGCGAGCCCGGAGCTCGTTCGCAACGGCGATGCCGAAGAACCGCTCGTCGGCGGCCAGATTCCGGGATGGACCGCCGAAGGGACGCCGACCTGGCTCGAAACCATCGGCACCGCAGCGTCGGGCTCGCAGTATTTCGAGCCTCGCGCCTCCGCCTGCCCGCGCGCATTGCGGCAGGACATCGCGGTGGACGCTTTCGCCGCCGCGATAGACGGCGGCGCCCTGAGGTGTGCTCTCTCCGGCTACGTTCAGAGCCTTCCCGGATCGCCTTCCGATGCGACCGAGATCGAGGTCGAGTTCCGCGACTCCGCGAACGCGACGGCGCTCGGAAGCGCAAGCACCGGCGCGCAGGTGAGTCTGGGGCTCTGGTCACGACTGGCGGCAGTGGTCCGGCCGCCTGTAGGAACGCGGTTTGTGCGCCTGCGCCTGATCGTGAGCGGCTCGAACTGCGGCTCACGGGCGATGCGCGGCTATTTCGACGCGATCTCCCTCGCGCCGTTCGACTTCGCATCGCTCGCGGTGAGCGATGCGACGGTCCTCGAGGGGACGGGCGGGGGCGCAGCGCTCCAATTCCCGGTCGCGCTCGACTGTGCCAACGGCGCGCCTGCGACGATACATGTCGCGACCGCCGGAAACAGCGCCGCGAGCGGGCTCGACTTTACGAGCGTCGATCAGGAGCTGACCTTCACTGCCGGGGAAACCCAGAAGATCGTCACCGTCGCGGTCACGAGCGACGTCATCGACGAGACCGACGAAGCCTTGACGCTCGCCCTGTCCAGTCCGGCAGGCGGCTTCCTCCGGCGGCCTGCGGCCATCGGAACGATTCTGGACGACGACACGGCGACCCTTTCGGTCGCCGACGTCGGGGTCGTCGAGGGCACTGGTGGGACAACCACGGCGACGGTCGGGATCGCCCTCTCGACGCCCAGTGCGCAGACGGTGACGGTCACTGCTTCGACCGCGGCGGGTTCAGCGACGGCGCCTGCAGACTTCGCCGCGGCGTCGTCATCCTTGACCTTCGTTCCGGGCGACCTGGCGAAATCGCTCGCCATCGCTGTGGTTCCCGATGCCGTCGATGAGAACAACGAGACCCTCTTCGTACGGCTGACGATTCCGGTTGGTGCCGCGGTGAACGACGGTGAGGCGGTGGTCACGATCTCCGATGACGACGACAACCACCTGACGATCGCCGACGTCGCGGTGAGCGAGGGGACAGCGTCAGCTGGAACGCTGACCTTCGTCGTGCGACTGTCGTCTCCGGCGCAGGCGCCGATCGAGGTGCAGTTCCATACCGAAGACCTGAGCGCCTCCGCGACGGACGACTATCAGGCCGTCTCCGGCACGCTGACGATTCCGCCCGGCATGTCGAGCGCGACGATCGACGTTGTGGCCGTTCCCGATGCGACGGTGGAACCGACGGAAACCTTCCGGCTGCTGGTGACCGGGGCGGACGGAGCCTCGCTGGACGATCCCGAAGCGGTGGGCTCGCTGCTCGACGACGACCTCACCGTGGCGATCGGCGACTTCACCCTCGCCGAAGGCAACTCGGGCCTCGCGACCTGGCTCTTCCCGGTTACCCTCAATGCGTCCGCTCCCCAGTCAGTGTCGATCGACTACCTCACCGTCGAGCTCTCCCTCGGCACTCCTGGCCGGGCGGTCGCTCCGGGTGACTTCGTGGCGACATCGGGGACGATCGCCATTCCGCTGGGCTCTTCGCAGGCCGCGGTCTCGGTTCAGGTGCGCGGCGACCTCGTCGACGAAGTGGTCGAACGCTTCCTCGTGCGCCTTGCGAACCCGGTCGGCGTGCGGATCATGGATGGCGATGCCGAGGGGTCGATCCGGGACGACGAGCCGCCGTCGATCATCGGCTTCTCGGAGCCGTCGCCGCCGGGAACGCTATACGACAGCGGTGTCCCGCTCACGATTCGCACTTCGGCCACGGATATTGCGGGTGTCGCGAGCGTCACCTTCGAGCTCGATGGCGCCCAGTTCGTCGACTCGGTGTCGCCGTACCAGTGGGCGACGGTCACGCCGGTGACTTCTGCACTGACGACCTACACGATTCGCGCCACGGCGGTGGATGGTCTGGGCAACTCGAAGTCGATCCAGACCACCATCCGGGTGCGGGCAAGCCAGGTGCCGCCGACCCTGCATCCGGAGCTCGTTTCCGTAGGCTTCGGCGTCTTCGGCCCCGCGGCGATCGGTCAACCGGGAGCGGTCACCGACCCGACCGATCCGCCGCTCGACGTCAAGGTGCGGAATCTCGCGTCGGGCCGGATCAGGTATGGAGATGTCGCCCCCGACGGCAGCTTCTCGGTCTTTCTTGAAGGCTACTCGGGAGATAGCTTCGAGCTCGTGGCGATCGACCGCATCGGTCTAGAAAGTGTTGCGATGACGCTCGGACCGCTTTTTGGCGACGATGGACGCGTGGCCGACCTTGGCTTCGGCTCCGACCTCGTAGTGGCTGAGCGGCAGCAGATCGCCGTCTGCGACTGCTCCTACGTGCCGCCCTCGGACGCCTCCGAATTTGCCCGGCTCGACCTGAGACTCTTCGACATTTCTTCTCCTCTGGCTCCTGTCCTGGAGGGCAGCTTCGAAGTACCGCTGTCGAACGACTGGCAGGATCCGTGCCCCGCGGGCGGAGACGCCTGCCGTAACTCCTGCAGTATTTCGGCCGGGATCCAGCCCTGCTACAACGAGTGTTACGAGGCGTGCGCGCCGGGCGACTCCGCCTGCACCGAGGCCTGCTGGCCGGCATGCGGCGGAGCGATCTACGAGGCGTGCAGCGCTCATTGCGATACCGGCAGCACGCTCTGCGGTCCTCCGGGGGCTTGCGCCGACGCGGCGGAGGCATGCCTCACTTCGTGCACGGGCGCCGGCGCTGGAGCCGTCTGCGTCGATGCCTGCGCGGCCTTCGCCGATACCTGCGCGGCGGCACCGCCGGTACCGGGCTGCCTGACCGCGGAGCAAAGCTGCACCGATTTCTGCTACTCGCTGGTCGATGTCGAGCCTTGCTACGGCGACTGCGCAGCGGCCTGCGCCCCGGAAGACGACGGCTGTTTCGACACCTGCTACCTCTCCTGTGGAGGAGCCCGCATGGAAGCCTGTGTGGCGCCCTGCACGGCCGGTTGGAGCCCCTCCGAGTCGGACCTCTGCTCTTCTGGCGTCAGTTGCGCCGAGGCTGCGTCCTCGTGCAGCCTCGCCTGCCAGTCGGCGGGCGGAAACGCTGACTGTACGGCTGCCTGCGCGCTCTTCGCCGGAGAGTGCGCCACCGATGGCCCGCCGCCGCCCCTCTTCTACCGCTTTCCGTTCACGGGCTTCGCCTTTGCCGATGGCGCGGCGGCGATGACCCAGGGACCGGTGCTGCGGATTGTCGACGTGCGGAATCCGGCCGCGCCGGTCCTCGTGGATGCAAATCAGACTCTGACGCTCCTGCCCGGAACCCTTGCACCCGGCAACGAGCTCGTGGAAGTGCGCCTCGCCGGAGGCTACGCCTTCACGGTCGAGCGACTCGCGCCGAACCGCTTCTTCGTCGTCGACGTTCACGACCCGGCGCATCCCCGCCGGATCGCGACCACCAGCCTGAATCTCGGTGAGATCGAGCAATTCGAGATCGCGGATGGGAAGCTGCACGTGCTGCGGCGGGTCGGTACGAACGTCGATTACTTCCTGTATGCGCTGGGCGAACCGGGCGAGATTCTGGCCGTGACCCACTCGGCCTCCGAGGCGTTCGTGAACTCGACTCCCATCGCGCTCCGCGTCTATGACGAGGTCGCGACCTTTCTGCGTTCCTCGGACAGTTTGACGTCCGACGTGTTGACGTTCCATGCCGGGGAGCCGGCCGGCGCTTCGCTGCAATCCACTCCGTTGGTGGATCAGATTTGCTACCGCGGCGCGAGCGCCGCACTGGGCGACCAGTTCGTGATTGGCTGTGATGACGCAGGGCTCGCCGTCGGGACCCTCGACA
>JBDSRU010000520.1:0-6087 GCA_039929145.1 Thermoanaerobaculia bacterium | reverse complement strand
TCTTGCCTGCCAGCGCTCTATCGCTTCGCAGCCTCGCGCCTGCGAGGCGATCGCGAGCTCATTCGGGAGATCGTCCAGACGACGGTCTGCAAGGCGCTCGCCGGTCTTGGTGATTTTCGCGGCGAGGCGGCCTTCTTTACCTGGCTCTGTGCCTGCTGCCGCAATGAGATCGCCATGCACTACCGGCGTCAGCAGACTATCCGTCGTGAGGTGCCGCTCCCGGACGAGCGCGAGCCGAGCCCGGCAGCAGGGACTCCGCAGCCGGAGGGGATCACGGAAAGTCTTCTGCGGGAGGAACGCGCCCGCTTCGTCCACATCGCGCTCGACCTCTTGCCGCCGCACCATGCGCGCGCGCTGTCGATGAAATACCTGGAGAACGCGTCGGTCAAGCAGATCGCTTCCGCTCTCGGAATGGCGCCGAAGGCGGCAGAGTCGCTGCTCACGCGCGCACGGATAGCCTTTCGCGGACATTACGACCGCCTGACGCAGGATTTCGAGCCCTCGGCCATGGCGAGCGCCGCACCATGGGGGAGCAAGGACCATGTTTGAAAGACGACCGGGTGCCGAGGACTCTGAAGAGGAAGCGACGATTCGCGGGCTCCTCAACCAGGCGGGAAAGAGGCCAGACCTGCCTGCAGCAGCCCTGGCCGAGATCGCCGCGGCCGCCCGTACTTCCTGGCAGGAGCAGCTCGCGACGCCACTCGGAGCCCGCCCCGCCGCGGAGCGCCCCTGGGGCGGCTTGGACCGCAGCCGTCCGCTCGTCCCGCGGTTCGCCTGGGGGATCGCGATGGCCGCGGTGGCGGCGATCACTGTCGTCTCCTGGTGGATGGCTGCCGGCCGATCCGCGGGCGCAGTTTCCGCTCGTGCCGCCCGCGTATACGGCTGGGTCCAGGTCGAAGCGCCGAGAGCCGGAACTTTGGAGCTGGCAGAGCCGGTCGCGATGGCAGCCGGCGATGCGGTGGCGGTCGGTAGCCGCCTGACGACGGCGGGCGATGGGCAACCGGACGCCCGCGAAGCGGGAGGGATCGCCCTGCGCATGGCCAGCGGAGCGTCCCTGCGTCTCGCTCAAGGAACGCAGATGCGCCTTCTCTCCCCGGGACGTGTCGAGCTCGAACGGGGCGCGGTTTACATCGACCATGCCGACGGACAAGGCGAGAGCACGCGCCTCCAGGTGGTCACGCCTTTCGGAAACGTTGTGGAGATCGGCACCCAGTTTTCGGTGCGGCGCTCCGACGGCGAGGCGTCCCTCGAAGTGCGAGTGCGCGAGGGCGAGGTGCAGGTCGTTCGACGCGGCGGCACGGAACGGGCGACTGCCGGGATCGAGCTCCTCGTCGCCCAGGATGGGTCCATTCGGCGCCGCGAAATTGCTTCGCACGGCGTCGATTGGGACTGGGTGCTCGAGCGGGCTCCGGGCTTCGACATCGAGGGCAAGACCCTGGGCGAATTCCTGGGTTGGGTCGGGCGTGAGACCGGCTGGCGGATCGAACTCTCGCCGGCGGCGATCGACCGCGCGGTGAGTGGCATCGTTCTGCATGGCTCGACCGCTGGCCTGCGCCCCGATCGCGCCGCTCTCGTCGTTCTCTCGGGCGCCGATCTCGCCGGCGAGCGAGTCGACGGTACGCTGCGCGTGCGCCTTCGCCAAGGCGACGGCGGCTGAGTCGGGAACGCGCGGCCGGCGCCCGTCCGCCGCGCGACGCACTCAGAACTCGAAAGAGATGCCCACCGAGGGGAAGATCCCCGGCCAATGCTCCTCAGGCAGGGTGATGCCGAGCCCCTCTTCGTCGATTCCGAGATCGAAGCCGGCGACATTGTTGCGATCGTAGAGGTTCTGCACGTCGATGAAGAACTCGAGAACTCCGCCGCGAAGCCGCCAACTCCGGCTCGCGCGGAGGTCGAGGCGGTGATACGCCGGCAGGCGCTCGCTGTTGAGGTCGCCGAGCACCGGCACGACTTCGAGCTCGCCGTCGTCTTCGACCGTCGTCGCCGTCACCGGCGTCGTCGGCCATCCGGTGTGGTAGCGCCAGGCGAAGTGGACGTTCCAGTTCGACCCCGGCGCCAGATTCAGATTCACCGCGAGCGCCTGCGGCTGGTCGGTCTGGCGGGAAGTCCTCCGGCCCTCGATCTCGTCCGTGGACTTCGCGTACGAATAGACGATCCACCACTCGGTTCTTGAGCCGAGCGAACCGCGCACCACGGCCTCGACTCCCCGCGCGGCGCTCGAGTCGGGTACGACGCGAATTCGATCGGGCTCGATCTCGGGCAGGGTGTTGATCTGTTCGAGCGCGTTCTCGAACCGGATACGGGAATTCTCGACGCGACGGTCGAAGAGCTCCAGGCGAAGGGCGCGCAGGACCGCTCCCGGCTGGGAGAAAAGCTGCTCCCACCCGACCACCCAATGGCGGGCGAGCTCCGATGGGGCGAGTGTTTCCAGGCCGTCCTCGACCTGGAGCTCGAAGGGCCGCTGGCTCTGCCGGAACAGTCCCCATGAGGCGCGCAGAACCCGGTTGGATCCGGGAGTCCAAGCCAGACTGGCGCGCGGGCTCACCAGGCTTTCGTCGGGGAGCGAGTGATGGTCATAGCGCGCGCCCAGCTCGACGGTGAGCGCCTCGCGGAAGGCGAATCGGTCAGTGACCCAGAGCTCGGTGTGGCGGCTCCGCAGGTCGCCCCGGAAGCGATTCTCTCCATCGCGCGTCGCCGTCCAGGAGCTTTCGAGCTCAAACTCCGGGTTGATGAGGTTGCGGTAGTCGAAGGTGGCGTCGTAGTCGCGCACCTGCCAGCCCCAGCGCAGCAGATGCTGCCGACTCGGGGCCACGCTCCAGGTCTGGGAGAGCGCCTCGATGTCGGTCCGGCGCTCGTCCGCGACCTCGAAGCTGCCCTTGTCGTCGGTCTCGGTGCCGTTGCGATCGCGGGTGATCCTCGTCCGAGAGAGGCCCGATTCCACCAGAAGCGAGTCACCCAGAACACCCTGATGGCGCAGCCAGACATAGCGGTCGTCGTAGTCATTCTGCAGTCGCTTGAACCCGCCGTCGGCGTCCACTTCCTCGAAGTCGAGATCGTCCCCGGTCGCAAGGGTCCGCAGCCAGAGGAGCTGACGATCGCCCAGGCGAAACTCGAGTTTGGCGAGAAGATCCCAGAGCGCCGGAGTCTCGGTCCCGATCGCCCGTCCCGCAAGGTCGAGAAAGCCTCGCCGGACGGACACGAGCCAGCTCCCGCGATCCTCGGGCAGCAGGCCCGAGCCCTGCAGAAGCGCATCGATCGAGCTCAGGCCGAGCAGGGTCCGTCGGGTCCGGGGTTGGATCGTCGTTAAGTCGAGGGCTCCCCCCATCCGGTCGCCGTAGCTCGCGTCGAGGGCGCCGGTGATCAGGTTGGCGCCCGCCAGGTTCTTCGCCGGGACGGCGCTCAGCGCGCCGTCGTAGTCCTTGAGGTGAAAGGTGTCGTAGAGCTCCTGGCCGTCGAGGACGACCGCGACCTCGTCGCGGCGGCCGCCGTGAATGGAAAAGCGCGCACTGACGTCGTTGGCGGTGATGCCGGGGAGAAGCGAGAGGGCTCGGAAGAGGTCGCCACCGAGATGCGGAACGCGCTCCATCTCCGAGCGACCGATCGAAATCGGTGCCGCCGGCTCGGCCTGCAGCAGGGAGAGCTGGCTCGACTGGATGACGATCTCGTCGTGGATGTAGGGCTCCGGCTGGAGCTCGATCACCAGCCGGGTGACCCTGCCGGGCTCCACTGTGACCCTTGAGAGGTGGGCATCAAGGAAGCCGTGCGCGCGCGTCTCCAGGCTGTAGGCGCCAGGCGCGAGATCTGCGACGACGCAGCGCCCGTCGATCGCGCAAAGGACTTCGATCGGGTCGGGAGCGAAGACCACGGCTGTGGCGCCGCGTACCGGAGCGAGGTCGCCGCTGACCTTCAGCTCGGCGACGATCGAGCCCGGTACCGATGCCGGCGCGGGGTCGACCTGGGTCGACGGCAACACGACCAGAACGCCGCCGGCCTGTTCCTCTGCGCGCAGGCCGTGCGGCGCGAGGAGCTCGTCGAGAATGGCGCGCGGCGAGATCGAGCGCGGATCGGCGAGGACCCTCATGCCTGGCGAAACCACCTGGCTAGTGAAGACCAGTATCAGTCCCCGCGTCTGTAGCTCGAGAAGCGCGTCGCCGAGCGGTTGGCCGGCGTGGATGGCGCTCGCAGGCCTTGTCGTGGTGTCGGTGCCTTCAGCAGCGGCGGAAGGCGCCGCGGCAGAAAAGTGAAGAAGCAGGCAGGCAACCGTCCAGAAGGAATTGCGCGGCTCCTGCATCCAACGACGATACCAGCCCTCCGATCCCGCGAAATGGCTCGCGAGACGAACCTCTGGACGGGCTCGGAAACGGAGGAATTCGATGGCTCGTACCGACTGCGTACCCGGCTTCACGACCCTGCCAGTTCGTCTCTTCATAGCGCTCGCCGTGTTGGCGCTCCCGCGCATCGTCCTCGCGGACGGTCCCGTGTACACCTCGGAGTTCCATCGCGAGCTCTGCACCTTCACCGCCTCGGGGAGCAATCCGTACTTTCCGCTCTGGGCGGGGCATGCTGTCCTGCTCGAGGGAGAAGAGGACGAGGGCGGGGAAACGGTTGAAGTCTCTCTGTTGATCTCGGTCCTGGACGAGACCGAGCTTGTCGATGGAGTCGTGACTCGCGTCGTTGAGGAGAGGGAGTCGATGGACGGCGAGCTCTTCGAAGTGGCGCGAAACTACTTCGCCACCTGTCGCGAGACCGGGGACGTCTGGTACTTCGGCGAGGACGTCGACTTCTACGAGGGCGGTGTGATCGTCGACCACCACGGCTCGTGGCGTGCCGGAATCGACGGCGCGGAGCCCGGCATCCAGATGCCATCGGTGCCGCTCGTCGGAGCGCGCTACTACCAGGAGCTCGCACCCGGCGTCGCGCTCGACCTGGCGGAAATCGCCAGCGTGAGCGAAGCGATCACCCTGCCAACGGGAAGCTACACGAAGGTGCTCAAGGTCACCGAGGGCTCGGCGATCGAGACCACGAGCTTCGGCGAGAAGTGGTACCTGCGCGGTATCGGACTCGCCAAGGACGGTGACCTCGAGCTCGTGGAGGTCATCGAAGCAGACTGCGAGCCGGACGCGACCACCCTCTGCCTCAACGATGGCCGGTTCCGGGTCGAGGCCGAGTGGGAGAATTTCGCCGGCCAGGAGGGGCCAGGCCACGCCGCCCAGAGCTCCGACGACAGCGGCGAGTTCTGGTTCTTCCAGGCCGACAACGTCGAGCTCCTGGTCAAGATCATCGAGGGCTGCGGCTCGAGTCTCGACGCTTACTGGGTCTTCGCCGCCGGCCTGACCAACGTCGGCGTCCAGTTGACGGTGACCGACACACAGTCCGATGTCGCGCCGAAGGTCTACGACAACGAGGTGGGCACAAACTTCGCGCCGATCCTCGACAGCGCGGCTTTCGCGACCTGCCCCTAGCCTGACCTTTTTACCGAGTTCTACTGCGGCGCCGAATCTGCCCATGGCTGCTGCGTTGCGCTTGCTCGGCCTGCTCGACGTACTGAAAGTACGTCTGCGCGGGCCTCGGTCGCGGCGCCTTGCAGCCACGGGCATCTGCGGCGCCTCGCTACGAACCCGGTAAGAGGGTCAGGCTCGCCTGACCTGGAAAGGAGTGAGGGGGCGAGCGCGCATCGGTGGTCGGTGCGCGCTCCGGGAGCCTGGGGTACGCCCGTCCTCAGGCGTGTACGACCATCACGCATGCGCGGCCTGGGCGCGGGGCAGGCCGTATTGCAGGCGCAGCCGGCGGAAGGTGGTGAGCAGCTGGTCCTTGGCGCTCCCTTCGAGATAGTCGCCCTTGGCGTAGAGCCGCTGGTACATCCCGACGAGCTGCGGAAACTCTGTTTTCAGCCACGGGAAGAAGTGATCGCGGCTGGCCCGATTGAGAAACAGCGCACTCTGGTGGACGTCGATCGCGCCGGCCGCGAGCGCCGCTTCGAAGAGCGGCGCGAGCACCGCCTCGCCGTCGTTGATCCCGGGCATCACCGGCATGCAGTTGACGGTGACGGCGATCCCGGCCTCGGCCAGCCGTTCGACGGCGCGCAGG
>JBDSRU010000519.1:0-3549 GCA_039929145.1 Thermoanaerobaculia bacterium | reverse complement strand
TGCGGACCCTGGCCTTTCATCCCACGCTCCTCGTCGACCTCTTCCTCTCGCAGGACGCCTGGGTCGATGCGCTCGCGACGCTCACCGGGGGCGGCGCGGGCGGCGCGCAGGTCAGCGCCGACATGGCCGAGGACCTGAACCGCTTGCTCGACGGTTTCGAAGCCCAGGGGTCGCCAGCGCTGGGCAGGGCGATCGCCCACGAGCGCGCGCGCCTCGGATTCGGCGCCCTCTCCGGATTGACGATGAATCAGTTCTGGCAGCAGGTGAACGAGCGCTGGACACCCGAGCCGTGCGTCGCCGATGAGTTTGGACTCTGTCTCGGCGGCGGGCGCTACCGGGTCGAAACCGACTGGGCTACTCCGGCCGGAGGTATCGAAGGGAGCGGACGAGGCCGGGCGGCCGCGCTGTCAGCTGACAGCGGCTACTTCAGGTTCTTCGATCCGGCAAACGTCGAGATCCTCACCAAGATCGTTGACGGTTGCGGCCTGAACCAGCGGACATGGTCGTACAACGCCGGGCTGACCAATCTCGAAGTCGACCTCACCGTCTTCGACACCGCGACCGGTCGCGGCAAGAGCTATCGCAACCCGCAGGCGACGAACTTCGCCGCGATCCTCGATTCGGACTTTCTCGAATGCGTCCCGGCTCCCGGCGCGGAGAATCCATTGCGCACAGGCGCCTCTTCGCCTGTGCCGGTGAGCTTCCTGGCGCTCGGCGCGGGGGCGTGCGTTCCTGGGCCCGAGACACTCTGTCTCGACGGCGGCCGCTTCCGCGTCGAAGCGGAGTGGGAGACCGCCGCCGGCGCCACCGGCGCGGCGCATGCCGCACCGCTCACGGACGACACCGGAACGTTCTGGTTCTTCAACGCCGCGAACATCGAGCTGGTGGTGAAGACGATCGACGCCTGTGGCCTCGCCGGCTTCGAGAACTACTGGGTCTTCGCCGGCGGCACGACCGACGTCGAAGTGACGCTACACGTGACCGACACCGAGCGCGACGTCTCGAAGACCTGGCGCCGTCCGCTGGGAGTTCCCTTCGCACCGATCCTCGACAGCGCCGCCTTCGCGACGTGTCCGTAGGTGGCGGTTACTCGGAAGTGAAGAGCTCGCCGGAAGGCGACGATGCTGGAAAGGCGACGACGTCGCCAAAGCCCATGAATTGGCCGAGCGCGGTCGAGTAAGTGCGTTGGTCGCCGGTCGCGGTGTCGCGGACGGTCAGGTCCAATGCGAGATTCCCGAGCGCGCCGGCGAAGATCCAGAAATGCCCGTTGTTTGTCGAGCCGTCGAGAATCTTCACCACCACTTCCGGATTCGCCGGCGAGAAGAACGAGAACGACCCGGATTCGTCGGTGAGCTCGCGCGCATAGCCCGCACCTGTGCGGCCGAGGAAGTCGCGCCAGGCCACTTCGACAGCGAAACGCCCGTCCGCGAGACAGAGAACCGTCGAGGACGGCACACAGGCGAACCTCGATCGGGCAACAATCTGCAGCGGTGACGAAAACGAGCCCGCTCTAGCCGGTGCCCGGAGTGCTCCTCCGGTTGCGTCCTCGTTGGGTAGCGCGCGGACATCTCCCAGGCTCGTGAACCGACCGAGCGGACTGAAGTAGTCCGCGTGCGCTTCCGACGCAACATCGAAAACGTTGAGTGAAGTTTCGAGGTTCGAGAGCGCAGCGAGATAGGCCCAGAAGTAGCCGTTGACGCTGCCGCCGTCGATGAGCTTGCCGACGAGCTCGAGATTCTCCGGCGCGAAGAACCAGAACGCCGCCGCCCCCGGCAGCGCGGCGCTCGCACGGCCCATGCCCTGCCGGTTAACGAAATCGCGCCAAGCTGCGAACCAGCGAAATCGTCCGTCGCCCGTGCAAGCGAGGTCGGCCGCCGGCGGGCAGGGAAACGTGGTCGGCGCCGGCGACATCCAGAGCTCGCGGCCGTTCAAACCCTCGTCGGCGGAGAAGAAGAGTCGATCTCCGAGAACCGCGAAGCCGCCCGGCCCGGATCCGAGCGCACCCGGACGCAGATCTGCCGCGCGCGAGGTGGAGGCCGGGGTGCCGTAGGTCTGCCAAAGCTCACTGCCGGCCTCTGCGTCGGTCGCGGAAAAGAGAATGCGATCGCGAAAATAGGTGAACTCCACGACACCCTGACCCGCGACTCCAGCCGCGTTGGGGTAGAGCGCGAAAGTGCCCGCCTGCGTTCCGTCGCTCCGCCAGAGCTCGGCGGGGTTGTCGGCGCGCGCGGCGATGAAGTAGAGGCCGAGCGGCGTCGCTTGCGCCGAGCGGGAATAGCCGGAGCGCCCTGCCGGCAGGCGCGCAGCGATCTGCGTCCCAGCGCGCGTGCCGTCGGTGCGCCAGATCTCGGTCTCGCCGGCGGCGCCGGAGTCGAGAAGAAAATAGAGGCGGTCCCGATAGGCCGCGAAGGCGAGAGCGTCGAGGCTGGTGACAGCAGAGGGCCAGGAGGCAATGCTTCCCGTCCCGCCCGCGTTCCCGTTCGTCGCCCAGAGCTCGACGCTCGTCGGCGTGGCAAGGAAGAACAGGGTCCGCGTGCCGACGTGCGCTCGCAACCGGAAGTCGCTCGCCGATCCTGGCGGCAGCGTCGCGAGCCTCAACAGGCCCGCACCGGTGCGCGAGATTCGCCAGAGCTCGGACAGGGTCTCCGTCGCGGGAACGAAATAGAGCCAGCGATCGTCGGCGAGGGAGAGCTCTGCCGAGGCAAGCTCCGCCGGCAGGGTGAAGAGCGCGCGAGTTGCGGAGGTCCTCTCGTCGAAGGCCCAAAGCTCGCCGTCGTCCGTCCAGAAGAGCTCGGGGCCCTGCGAGAGAAGAGAACCTGACAGGCCGCGGCCGAGCAGCTGTGTGGAGTCTGGTTCGGCGAGGCAGAGATCGAAGCCGCCGCTGAAAGGGTAGCTGCGCGTCCAATAGACCGACTTCGCCGTGAGGGGCGAGAGCGCGAGATACGACGAGGCGTAGCCCGGGAAGCACCCGCCGGTCTCGTCGTCCGGCACCGGTCCTGTGCCCTCGGGCGTGCCGTCCGACCAGTAGAGCGTTGCGAGCCCGCTGCCGGATTGGGTCGCGGTGAGGAACATTCCTCCCGGAAAAACCGCCGCGACGTTCGCTTGCGAGCTCCAGGGCTCGTGAGCGAGTTCGGCGACCACCTCCGAGTGCGAGCCATCGAGCGCAGCCGAGCACAGCTCGACGCCCGAACCGCGAACCGACGCCGCGAAGTACAGCCGATCGGGAAGGAGAAGCAGGCGAATGTCGTCCGGGTCGTAAATGGAATAGAAAGCGAAAGGGAGGTCCGTCAAGCGAACGACCCTGGACGGAGCCGCGAACGAGTAGAGCTGCAGATCGTCCGCCGCGGGGCTGGCCGAGAACAGGATCAGCCCATCGAGATCCCGGATCCGGCCGGGATCGGAGCTGCACGGGCCGGGACAGAGGTCGAACACCACACTCTCGCCGGTCAGCGCGTCGCGACTCGCGAGCTCCCAGCCGATGCCTTCGCCCCTTATCGGATAGACGACTGCGGTTCCGACCGAGCGGACGAAGTAGCGATTGAAGTTCCC
>JBDSRU010000518.1:0-7643 GCA_039929145.1 Thermoanaerobaculia bacterium | reverse complement strand
GATTCTCCGCCTGTCCGAGCGTCACCGCCGCGGCGAGAGCCGAGTTGGCTCGCTCGCCGGCCGTCCGCCGCCTGAAGTTTTCGCGATGGCGCACTTCGAGTCCGGCGCGGCGCGTAGTCACCTCGATCCGGTGATCCTTGTCGCCGGCCGAGGTGTCGGTAGTGAAGCCGAGCGAATAGGCCGCGTCGATGTCGGCAGCAACCGCTTCGAGTTTGCGGTCGAGGTTCGCCCCGACGGTCAGGGTGGAGCCGCCGGTCGCTCCCGCGAGACGCGCAACGCTCGACGCCGCCTCGACCCCGCCAGTGTCGCGCGGCAGCGGGCGGTAGGCGTTGGGCCCGGCGCTGCCGAACTCGGCGCTGTTCTCACCCGGTGGCTGAACAACCGGCGAGATCGTGTAGAAGGCGATCCGCGCGTTCTGCGCGGCGAGAATCATCCGTTCGAACTCCTGGATGAGCGTGAGCCCCTGAATCGCGAGCGTTGGCGCCCGGTTCGCGTCGCTGGAGGTGGCGACACCGCGTTGCTGGTCGAGCGCCGCGAGCACCGCCTGTCCAGGATTTGCCTGGATGCCGGCCGTTGCCAGAAGCACAGCCTTGCGTCCCTCCGAGGCGGCGAGCGCGCCGATCATCTGCTGCAGGGCAGCGACCGAGCGGCGTTGACGGTCGATCTGCTCTTCGGCCCACTGCTCGATGGCCTGCTCGATCCGATGGGCTTCGGCGACGGCGAAGCCGCCGCCGAACCGGGCCACGTCCTGGCCGTACTGGCGAATCTCGTGGTCGAGCTGCATGCGCTCTCCCGATCCAAGTCGGGCAAGCGACGGTCGGCTCTCGACTGTGTCGAGCGCCTTCATGAGCAGCGCCCGATCGCTCGTGGACGGCAAGACGATCTGGAGATTCTGTTCGAAGACTGCCACCGTGACCCGGTCCGCTCCGTCTGGACGGGCAAGGAAGTATTCGCGCAACTCCTCGATCGTCTCGTGTCGCGCGCGCGTTTCGAGCGCAGTCTGGTCGATGTACAACACCAGGCTCGTCGGCGCTGTCGCCGCTGTCGCCGGCGTTCCGGGCGCCGGCAGGTCGGGAATCGTCGCAGCGGCGAGCGGCGCGGAAGACGGCTGCGCTCCCGGCCCGCGCGGGGGGGAAAAGTATTCGATCGCCGTCGACCGTCCGTCGACCCGAAGCTCGAAGTCGTCCTGCTTGAGGTCCACGACCCGTCGTCCGCTGCGGTCGGTCACCACCACGTCGACGTTCACCACCTCGACGTCGACTTGCTCGCCGAAGGACTCGGCCGCATTCGAGCCCGCCTGGCCCAGGAGAGACGCGGCGAAAACAGCGGCAAGCAGCGCCAGCCTCGCGAGCTCGAAGCCAGGGCTCATCCCTTTCGAACGCAATTTCACTCAGGACACCTCATTCGATGGCCGAGAGGGCCGGCCCGTCAGGCCCGCGGGACTGCGAGCCCGGGAACGGAGGCTGCAAGAGCTGAGCCGCCTGCCGGCTTGAGGAAGCGCGCGAGCAGCAGCGCCGCGACGAGCGGCGACGCCGCCCGCAGAAGGTAGAACGCATCGTCATTGGCGGTGAAGGTCGCACCGGCGACGACCGGCGACAGTCGATCGGAGATCAGGAAGAAGTCGACGAAAGCCAGCGTGCCGCGGAAGAGGCCGGAGGCGAACAGGCCGGAGGCGCGGTAGAGCACCACGCAGGCAAACTCGCGCGCCAGGGCGGTCACCAGCGCCGCGACGACGAACGCCGGCTCGCTCCACGAAAAGCCGGGCGCGACCGTCGGCAGCGCGAGCGCGGTGCCGCAGAGCACGGTGAGCACCCAGGCCGGGGCGAAACCCCAGCTCTGCTCGGCGCCGCGGAAAAGCTGTCCGCGCAACGTCCGTTCGTAGAAGCGCGTCGTGAGCAGAACCAGCAACGGCAACGCCCAGAGCGCGAGGGTCGCGCGGCTGGCGGCGAGCTGCTGGTTTCCGTTGCTGAAGGCCAACCATCCGAGGCGGTGGCCGATAGCGATTGGGGCAAGATCGACAGCGATGGCGACGGCGAGCCAGAAGAGCCAGCGCTGCCAGCGCGGACCGGGCGCCAGCATGCGAGTCGGGGTTCCCACGGGAGCTGCTGGAAGCGGCAGCGACGGTTTGGCGGGCGGCAGCGCCGGCAACGGAATGCCGGGAAGACGCATGCGGGAAAGAGAGTGGCCTTCGAAGGTGGGCTTGGCCTCGCGCTCCCGGGTCAGCATGCCGCAGAGAAAGACGCATCCCGGCAGCGCCCAGACGAGGAAGAGTCGGAGCGCGTCGGGTTGGCCGTTGCCATAGCGCCCGGCAAACCAGGTCGCGCCAGCAGCGGCGTCGAGGAGCAGCAGGGCCAGCAGAGCGGTGCGGACTTTCAAGGCACAGGATTCTACGGCTTTCGATAGTCTTCAGCCTGATCTTCAACCTGCCCTGCGAAGGAGCTCCCCATGCGTCCCACCGAACGATTCGCCCCCATCGCCGCTCTCGCCCTCGTCACCGCGCTGGCTTCAGCCGTCGCGGTCGTCGGCCAGCAGCAGCCTCCAACGGTCACACCCGCGCTCCCGGCCAACGCCGCGGACGCCGACCATGCCGCGAAGATGGCCAGGGAGCACCAGCACGACACGACCACGGCCAGCCCGGCGACGGTCCCCGAACCGGCGCAGCCGGTCGCCGGCGAGGAGGTCGCCTACGCCAATGTCGAGGGCGTCGCGGTCAAGGGCTATCTCGTGCGTCCGGCGCAAGCCGACAAGTCGGGCAAGCCGCTGCCGGCGCTCATCGTCATCCAGGAGTGGTGGGGCCTGAACGACAACATCCGCGCCATGGCGCGGCGCTTCGCCGGCGAGGGCTATCTCGTTCTCGCGGTCGACCTCTACGAGGGCAAGGTGGCGACCACCTCCGAAGAGGCGATGGCGACGATGCAAGCCGCCATGGCCAAGCCGGCACGGCTGACGGAGAACCTCCGCCAGGCTCAGGCCTATCTCGCTTCGCAAGGGCACGCGACGCAGATCGGCGTCGTCGGCTGGTGCTTCGGCGGCGGCTGGGCGCTCGAGGCGGCGCTCGCCAATCCCGACGGCATCGACGCAGCGGTGATGTACTACGGCCGCACCCAGAGCGATCCCAAGGCGCTCGCCGTGCTGAAAGCTCCGCTCCTCGGCCTCTTCGGCGGCAAGGATCAGGGAATTCCGGTCGACGGCGTGCGGCAGATGGAGCACGAGCTCGTCAAGCAGGGCAAGAACGTCACCATCGTCGTCTACCCGGAGGCCGACCACGCCTTCGCCAATCCGACCGGCAGCCGCTACCTCGCCGGTCCGGCGACCGATGCCTGGGCAAAGACGACCGCATTCTTCGCCCAGTACCTGAAGAACTGACGACCGTCCCGGGCGACTCCGAGATCGTGGCCCGCAGCGCTTCCGGACAGCTGGTCTACTCGACCGACAAGGGTTCGGTCTGCGCGCGCTGCGGCTGGCCGAAGTCGGACTGCCGCTGCGCGGCCAACCTCGAACAGCCGGTGCCTGAGAAGATCGTCGTCCGCCTGCGGCTCGAGAAATCGGGGCGCGGCGGCAAGAGCGTAACCGTGATCGACAGCCTGCCGAAGAACCGCGATTTCCTACGCGCGCTCGCCGGCGAGCTCAAGCGCGCCTGCGGCACCGGTGGCACGATCGGCGACGGTTGTGTCGAGATCCAGGGTGACCGCCGCGAGGTGCTGCGGCCGCTGCTCGCGGCGCGCGGCTTCGTCGTGAAAGGCTGATCCGGCGCGCGACCCTCCCCGGGGTCAGAAGTAGCCGAGTGCGCGCAGGCTCTTCTCGAGCTCCGGATCGATCACCGCTTCTTCGGCGGGCCCGTGGCCGCCGTAGCGCGCCAGTCCCGAGGCGAGCTTGCCTTCGAGCCACAGCTCGCGCAACGAATGGCGCGCCGCGAGATCGAGCCGGCTCGCACGCTCGCCCGGGTCGAGATCAAGGTCGTAGAGCGCGCGTGCCGGAGTCTCCCGCGGACCGAACGCCGGCAGGCGCGCGGCGTCGCCCGAGCCCCGCGCGCCCGGATCGCCGGCGTAACGCACGAGCTTCCATCCTCCGGCCGCCATCGCCACCAACTCCGCACCTGGCCGCTCGAGCCAGGCGAACGAAGCATGGACCGCGGATTCGCGCGCCTTCCCGTCGCCGAGGAGCTCGAGCAGATCTCGCCCCGGGAGCTCGGGCGCCGGCGGCGCGCCTGCTAGAGCCAGGAAGGTCGGTGCGATGTCGACCTGGTCGGCCGGCAAGGAGACCGCAATGGCGCGCCTCGTGTTGCTCCCCGTCGGCAGACGCAAAATGAGCGGAATGCGCAGCATCTCTTCGTAGAGAGTGAAGCCGTGCTTCCAACCACCGTGATCGAAAAATTCCTCGCCGTGGTCGGCGGTGAGCAGCACCGCACTTTCCTCTGCAAGCCCGCGCCGGTCGAGCTCGTCCAGCAGATCGCCGAATGCGGCGTCGTTCTGCGCGATCTCGGCGTCATAGAGCGCCATCGCGTCGGCGGCGCGGCGCGCCGCCGCCTCGCCGGTGAGCGCTGCCAGCCTCGAGCTGCTCCCGCAGCACGCCGATTCGACATCCACTCCGGGCGCGAGCCGGGCGCGAAACTCCTCGCGCGGCCGGTAGGGGTCGTGCGGCTCCAGCGTGTGGACGACGAGAAGAAAAGGCTTTGCCGCCTCCCGCCGCTTTCGGGCTTCGAGCCAGGCGAAGACCTCCCGGTTCATCTCCTGGGCATCGAAGTGCCCGTGCTTCCGGCCCTTGCGGTGGGTGAGATAGCGGAATTCGTCCCAGCCCTGGCCGAATCCGAAGCGGGCGCTGATGTTGGCGTTGGTGGTGAACAGCGCGGTCTCGTAGCCCTGCGCCTGCAGGCGCTCGGAGAGGGTCTCGACG
Organism: Thermoanaerobaculia bacterium; assembly: GCA_039929145.1. Classification (GTDB taxonomy): domain Bacteria; phylum Acidobacteriota; class Thermoanaerobaculia; order Multivoradales; family JAGPDF01; genus JAGPDF01. The sequence continues at coordinate 2,750 of JBDSRU010000518.1, read as the reverse complement.
CTCTCGTGGATCCGCTGCGAACGCAGCTGCGCGCCGTGGGCGACGGGATAGAGCCCGGTCAGGATCGACGCGACCGCAGGTTTGGTCCACGAGCTCTGCGCGCGGCCGTGACGAAAGAGGATCGATTCGGCGGCGAAGCGATCGATGCGCGGTGACGTCGGGCGCGCATACCCGTAGCAGCCCAGGTGGTCGGCGCGCAGGGTGTCGATGACATAGAGGATCAGATTCGGCCGGGGCGCGACGCCGGGGCTTCCGCTGGCGGCTGGCGGAGACGCCTTCGCCGCGGCTCCAGCCGCGGTATCCGGCAGAGGAACTCGCTCCGGCTGCTCGAGATGCAGGCCATGGACAATGACCTCGCCCTCTGCGCCGATCGCGCGCAGCGCGAAGCGCACCAGCGCATGTGTCGAGCCGGCAGCGGTGAGCTCGAGCGCTCCGCCCGAACTGACACGCTCGGATCGCTCGGCGGGCTCGAATGGCGCGCCCGATCCAGCCACCTCAGCTTCGATCGCGACCTCGAGGCGCGCGCCACCGGAACGCTCCACCGAATCCCAGACCAGACGGGTGCCCGGCGGAAGGTCGAGCGTGGCGTCGACCGAGGTGCCCGCGGGAAGGGCGACGGTGTCTCGCGTGACGTCGATCTCGACTCCTTTTTGCGCCGCAGTCCTGCCGCGTCCGGCATCGAAGCGCAGGCCATCCCATGCCACGGCCCAGGGCGCCTGGTCCGGGTTTTCGTTCCAGCGCGCGTAACGCAGCTCGAGGAGATTCTCGCCGGCACGGACCCGCGCGGCCGGCACCTCGAACGTCCACGCCGTCGCGGCCGGTGAAACTGTGCGCTCGCCTACCGACTCGCCGTTGATGAACGCCTCAACGCGCTGCTCGCCGCCTTCCGTGAAAGGGAACGACCAGCCGCGCAGGCGGACCTCTACGTCGCGCGCTGCGACGAGCTCGAAGCTCACGCGCGAGAGCGGCCCCGCACCCCAGCGGAAGCTCGACACCGGGCCGGGTTCCGACGGGCCCCACCCTTCGCGCAGGGATCTTTCCGGTCCGGAGGCGCCGAAGTCGATCGCCGTGGTCTCGGAGGTCGGGCGCAACACCGCCGCAAAAGCGGCCAACGGGGTGCGCTCCGTCGGCCCTGCCATCCGTTCCGGCGAAGCGGCTCCGCAGGCGGTCAAAAAGGCCGCGGCTGCCAGCCCGGAGAGTTGTCGTGCGGCGCTCAACAACCCGGTTCGAGGATCTCGATCTTGTCCGGCGCATTCGGAACGACGCAGAGGAACTCGAACGGCGCCTCGAGCACGGTGTAGGAGTGCGGCATCCCGGCCGGGATGTAGAGCGTGTTTCCTGCCGCGACCTCGTGCACCTCGTCGCCGACCGTCATGCGCGCCCGGCCGGCGAGTACGTACTGCTCGTGCTCGACCAGGTTGGTGTGCCGCGGCATGCCGCCGCCTTCGCCCATGATGAATCGGCGCAGCGCGAAGTTGGGCGCGCCGTCGCCGGGACCCACGAGCACCTGCACCTCGGTCGCCGTTCCGGCGGCGACGCTCTTCTTCTCGACATCCTCGGCCCACTTCACGGCGGCCGTCGGCGCTTGCATGCTCATGGTCTTCTCCTCTTGTGTCTCCCGCGGTACCGGAAAAGCATCGTACGCGATCTACGCTTTCTTCCCCTTCGCTCCGCCCACCAGGGCGAGAGCGATTCCGCAGAGGACGAGCGCTGCGGCCAGGGTCAGGCGGACAGTCCAGGCTTCGGCGAGAAAGAGGACTCCGCCGAGCGCCGCGAGCACCGGCACGGCGAGCTGCAGGAGGCCGGCCTGCACGGCAGCCAGGCCCGGCAGCGCGGCGTACCAGATTGCGTAGCCGACGCCCGATGTCAGCGCACCGGAGAGCACTGCGAGCCGGAGTCCGGGGGCGGTAGCGTAGAGCGCTCCGTCCCCCGCGGCGAGCGCCGCGATCGCCAGGGTCGCGAGCGCGAGCGGCAGCGCGCGCAGGAAATTTCCGGCGGTGACTGCGAGCGGCGGCAACGTCTCCTTCTGACCGCGCAGACTGTAGATCCCCCAGGCGACACCCGCTACCGCCATGCCACAGGCCGCAAGCGGCGAAGGCAGCGCTGCGCCGGGCAGTGCCAGGGTCGCGAGTCCGCCGACGGCGAGCGTGAGGCCCAGTCCCTCGAAGAGGGTCGGCGAGCGCCCCGCGGCGAGACCGCCCGCGAGCATCGTGAGCTGCACCGCGCCGAAGGCGATGAGCGCGCCGACACCGACGCCGAGCTCGAGGTAGGCGAGAGAGAAAGCGATGGCGTAGGCGAAGAGGGCGAGCGCCGATCCGAAGCCACCGGCGGAGGTCAAATCGCGGAAGTCGCGCAGGTTTCTCCGGCGCAGGAGCACGAGGAGCGCCAAGACCGCGGCGCCACTCGCGATACGCACGGCGGTGAAGCTGACCGGATCGATCGAACGGCCCCCGCCCAGCGGACGCAGCGCCGCCCGGCAGAGCCAGGAGTTGCCGGCGAAAGCGACGAGCGCGCCCGCCGTGAGTGCCGCCGTTCGAGCCGGAAGCGTCGCTCTAGCCCTCGACCTTGAGCACCGCCAGGAAGGCCTCCTGCGGGATCTCGACATTGCCGACCGATTTCATCCGCTTCTTGCCTTCCTTCTGCTTCTCGAGCAGCTTGCGCTTGCGCGAGATGTCGCCGCCGTAGCACTTGGCGAGCACGTCCTTGCGCAGTGCCTTCACCGTCGAGCGGGCGACGATCTTCGAGCCGAT
>JBDSRU010000517.1:0-5137 GCA_039929145.1 Thermoanaerobaculia bacterium | reverse complement strand
ACCGGCCGGCGGCGGCTCATCGCTTTCGATCCCGGCTACCACGGGCTGACCCTTGGCGCACTGGCCGCGACTTCGCGGCCGGAGTTCCGCGCCCCGTTCGCGGCGCAGCTCTCGCCGCACGTCGACCGTCTGCCGTTCGGCTGCCCGCTCGAGCGGGTCGCCGAGCTTCTCGCGCCGCGCGGCGAGACGGCGAGCGACGTCGCCGCTCTCCTCGTCGAGCCGATCGTCGGGCGGGAAGGCGTGCTCGAGCCGCCTGCCGGCTGGCTCGCCGGCGTCGCACGGCTCTGCCGCGAAGCCGGCGTAGTCTTCATTCTCGACGAGATCCTCACCGGCTTCGCGCGCACCGGACGGCGCTTCGCCTGCGATCACGAGGCGGTGCGACCCGACCTGCTGTGCTGCGGCAAGGCGCTCGGCGGCGGTCTGCCGATTGCCGCGGTGGTCGGCAGGGCCGACCTGATGCGCGCCTGGAAGACCGGCGGCGAAGCGCTGCACACCGGCACCTTCGTCGCTCATCCGCTCGCCTGCGCCGCGGCGCTCGCGACACTGGAGGTCGTCGAAGAGGAGCGGCTCGCGGAGCGCGCCGCGGCAATCGGCGGCGAGATCGCGACGGCGCTCGGCGACGCGATACCGAAAGACTTTGCCGCTGGCGCCGAGTTGCGCGGCCGTGGCGCGCTCTGGGGGCTCGAGCTGCCCGATGCGGACACCGCCGCGCGGCTGGTCGACAGCCTTCGTCAGCGCGGACTCCTGCTTCTCCGCGGCGGGCCTTCGGGGCGGGTAGTCGAGCTGCTGCCGCCGCTGGTGATCAGTGACGCCCAGTTGCGCTACGCCCTTGCGGCGATCCGCGAAGCCCTCCGGGGGCTCGAGTCATGACCACGACGAACCTCAAGTTCGCCTTCATCGGCAGCCACGGAGTCGGCAAGACGACGCTGTGCTACGGCCTCGCCGCCCGGCTCAAGCGCCGCGACGTCGCGCTCGAGATCGTCCACGAAGTGGCCCGGCGTTGCCCCTTGCCGATCAACTCGGTGACCACCGCCGACGCCCAGCGCTGGATCCTGCACACCCAGATCGCGGAAGAAATTCTCGCTGCGGCGCGCTATCCGTTCGTGCTCTGCGACCGTAGCGTCCTCGACAACTACGTCTACTTCCTGCTCGCTGCCGCCCCCGACCCCGCACTCGACCGCCTGGTCTCCGACTGGCTGGTGAGCTACGACCTTTTGATCCAGGTGCCGATTCTTCAGTTGCCGCAGGCGGACGGCGTCCGCGCCGCCGACCCGGCGTTTCAACGCGCCGTCGACGAGCGTCTGCGCAGCGAAATCGCGGCGCGCGGAATTCACATCCTCGCTCTCGATCCGGAGAGCTCGGCCGACTGGCTGGACGAGGTCGAGCGCGAGGCGCTCCGCCGTCTCCGCCCGGCGCAGCTCGAGCTCCTCTAGGCCGAGCTGAACCGAACGGTCAGCGTTCGATCGGAGTCGCCGGCCGCAGCGCGCCGAGCGGCGCGTCGCCGGGATAAGACACGCGCTCGAGGAAGAGCCCCGATGGCGGCGCCGTGGTCTCCGCCGGCTGGAACTGGGCAGGCTTGGACGGGTCGAGAAGTCCCTCGAGCGCCGCCAGCGACAGCGTACCGCCGCCGACCTCGACCAGCGCGCCGACGATCCGCCGCACCATCTTCCAGAGGAAATGCGACGCCACGACCCGCACCAGGATGAGCTCGCCGGCGCTCTCCACCTCACAGCGCTCGACCACCACGATGGTCGAAGTCTGCTCGAGCGGTTTCTCGCAGAAGCGCGCGAAGTCGTGCCGGCCCGCGAGCAGCGCCGCGCCGGCGCGCATGGCGCCGACGTCGAGCGGGCGCCGCACCCACCAGACAAAGCGCTTGGCGAGCGCCGTCCGCCGGCGCGAGATCTGGTAGACGTAACTCCTCGAAGTCGCTGTGTGGCGGGCGTGGAAGCGTTCCGCCGCGGGCTCGAGCGACAGCAGATGAATATCTGCCGGAAGCGCCTCGTTGACCGCGCGCAGGACCTCTTCGCGCTTCAGTTTTGCAGCCGTTTTCAGGTGGGCGACCTGGGCCAGGGCGTGCACACCGGCGTCGGTTCGGCCCGAACCGCCGAGCTCGACTTTCTTCTCTCCCGCCGCCGCCTCGATCGCCTGGCGCAGTTCGCCGGCCACCGTGCGCGCGTTCTTCTGTTCCTGCCAACCGCGGTAGCGGGTGCCTTCGTATTCGATGGTCAAGCGATAGGTGGGCATTTGAACGCTACAATAGCGGTACTTTGGGACTGGCTCAGCGGCTCTCTCAGATCGCGCACTTTGCGCACTTCCGCGAAGCCGAGTTGGAGGCGATATCGGTTTGCGCGGTCGGGCGCGCCTATCCGGCGCAAACCGGCATCCTGCGCCAGGGGGAGCCGACCCTCGACATCTACGTCGTCGATCGCGGCCTGGTGGACATTCAACGCACGACGCCCTACGGCCAGTTCACCATCGCCCAGCTGGGCAGTGGACAGCTCTTCGGCGAGACCAGTTTCGTCGATTCGAGCACGCGCTCCGGCGATGCCGTGGCGCGGACCGAAGTCGCGCTCATCGCCCTGCTCTCGGCCCCTACGCGCGCGCTGCTGGCGCGCGATCAACGCGTGGCTGTGGCGCTCTACTGGGCCTTCTGGAAGAGTCTCTCGACGAAACTCCGCAGCACCAACGAACAGCTCGGACGCTTCTTCTCGCAGGGTCCGAGACTCTCCGGCGACAAGCCGCCGCTACCCAAGTCGCCGACCGGTGAGTTCCGGCTCGACATCGCCGCCAAGCGCAATCTCTTCGCGGAACAGAAGCTTCAGCCACTCGAGATCAACTTCCTCGCCTCGCTCTCGCGCGAGCGCAAGCTCAAGAGCGGGCAGGTCCTGTTTCACGAGGGCGACCCGGGCGACGCCATGTACGTCGTGCTCGAGGGCCGCATGTTGATCAGCAAGTTCATTCCCGGCGCCGGCGAGGAGGCGCTCGCGTTTCTCGAGCGTGGCGACTACTTCGGCGAGATGGCGCTCATCGACCGGGCGCCGCGCTCGGCGCAGGCGCGGGCGCACGACGGTGGAGCGGTCGTGCTCGCGATCCCGGCCGAGGTCGTGGCTGGAATCCTCGACGTGCGCAAGGTCTCTTCACTGCCGCTGCTCAAGATCCTCTGTGGCCTGGTCGCCAAGCGCCTGCGGGAAGTCGACGACAAGATCGTCGGCTGGTACATCCTCTCCGGCGGCGAAGGCAGTCAACCGGGCTGAACCCTGGCTCGCGCCAGGAGCTTCTTCGCCAGGCCCGTGAGTGGTAGTCCGGCGAGCTCGTCGAGCCGCCACCATCCGGGTTCGGAGCCAGAACCACCCTCTCCGCCGGCCGCCTCCGCCAGTTCGTTCCCCTCGGTCCGGGCGCCCAGAAGCGTCGCGCGTCGCACTTCGATGGCGAACGCCCGGGTGGTGATCGAGTGCCGGAGCTGGAAGAGCTCCTCTCCGAGGCACCACCGTCCGCCGAAGCGTTCGGCAAGTGCCTCTTGAGGTGCGGTCGCCCCACCAAGCTCGATCGCCGGAAATTCCCAGAGCGAAGCGAGCTGGCCGGAAGCGGCGCTGCGCCGGAAAAGCAGCCACCGCCCGCGCTCCTCGACGACCACGACGAGTTGGCGGACGCGCTCCGCTGCGGCGCGTTTCGCTGGCGCCGGATAGCTCTCCGGGGCTCCCGCGGCGAAAGCGCGGCAGCCGTTGCGCAGCGGGCAGAGCGGGCAACGCGGCGCGCGTGGCGTACAGACCGTCGCTCCGAGCTCCATCAGCGCCTGATTGCTGTCACCCGGACGGCGCCGGTCGAGCAAGCTCCCGGCGAGCTCAAGAAGCGCCGCGCGGTCGGCCCTGCTGCGCGCGCCGCCAGCCTGTGCCACGTAGCGGCTGAGCACGCGCTCGACATTGCCGTCGAGAACCGGCACCGGTTGGCGGAATGCGATGCTGGCGATCGCCGCCGCGGTGTAGGGGCCGATACCGGGCAGGCGCTCGAGCTCTCTGGCGCTCGCCGGAAGCTTGCCGCCGGCTGCGACCACCGCCCGCGCCGCCGCGACCAAGCCGCGACACCGCCGGTAGTAGCCAAGGCCTGACCAGAGGGCGAGCACTTCCTCCTCTTCCGCCGCCGCCAGGCTCGCCACGTCAGGAAACCGCGCCAGGAAGCGCCTGTAGTAAGGGATTGCGGTCTCCACCCGGGTCTGCTGAAGCATGATTTCGGAGACCCAGACGGCGTAGGGGTCGGGTGGCGGGTCGGGCGGGTCGCCGGTCGACCGCCAGGGCAGCGCGCGCTGGTGGAGGTCAAACCAGGAGAGGAGTGCGGATTTTGCCTGCACGGATGGCAGTGTATCCGCCAGATTGGGGGGTAATCCGCCAAAACGGCTGTCTCCAAAAGAGATCGGCCCCGGGGTTAACCGGGGCCGAAGAAAAGAACCGCATGCGGGAGGTTCCGAGGTGGTTGGCTCTTAAGTGGCTATACCCCTGTTAGTTAGGGGGTTTTGGCTGGGCTTGAAGAGGGGTGGAGATCAACCTGATCTCGAAACTTCTGGGTGGGATGATGATGGGGAAGTGGAACCTCCTCGCGCACGGTGATGACTCTGTCTCTGTGCTAAGCAAAACAGGTGCCATCCTTGGGGATGTTCCCGCCCGGACCTGGCTCGCCTTGAGCCCAGGCCCACAAGAGCGCCTCTGCCGCGCCTCGCCCCGGGTCACTCCGAAACCGCGCGCTGCACCGCGTTCGAAGCAGAACGCGCTATCGTTGCCGGCTGGAGAATGACCCTCGATGCGTAGGCTTTTCTTTCTGCTCCTCCTTGCAACTCTCCTTGGCGTGGTCATTGCGGGTGGCGGCTACCTGCTCCTCCACCGCGAAACGCCGAGCTGGGGGTCCGCCAAGGTCCTCACGCTCTCCCTCGACGCGCGGCTCGAGGATCAAGCGACCGCACCGGTCCTGCCCTTCCTCGGCGGCGAAGAGCCGGCGTCGCTGGCGCTCCTCTATCGTGGCTTCCTTGCCGCGCGACTCGACCCGACGGTCGTTGGCGTCGCGATCTACCTTCGCGATGCCGACTTCGGCCTCGCCAAAGCCCAGGAAATTCGCCGCCAGATCTCCGAGCTCGACCGGGCAGGCAAGC
>JBDSRU010000516.1:0-3657 GCA_039929145.1 Thermoanaerobaculia bacterium | reverse complement strand
GCGGGGAGATCGGGTGCGTCTTGCGGCGTCAGCGCGGAGCGGTGGATCTCGGCCGGCGCGACAGGTCCGGTCGCCTCGGTCCGCACACCGCGCGCTTGGCCTTGCAGGGTGCAAGTCGCGCACGCCGGCTCCCGCCGCTCCTCGGAGCGGTCGATGTGATGCGGGATACGGGGATGGGCGCCTGCCGTCTCGAAGAGCTGCCCGACGTCGATGCCACTGTGATGATTCGCCAGGTTGTGGAGCTCGAGCGCTCCACAGGCGACAAGCAGCGCGCACAGGATCGCAGCCGCCTGCCGGAGGATGGAGCCGCGCGCGCGGCTGAAAGGGTCGCGCATCAGCTCAGCCACGGTGCCGATGGCGTTGAAAGTCCGGGAAGTAGAAGCCCGCCCAGAGCATGAACGGCAGGGCGAGCTTGAACGGCAGGTCGAGCAGGTGCTTGCCGAATCCCCAGAGATTCCGGGCGACCGGGCCGTAGTGCTCGTTGCTCCAGGCGCCGAGCTGGGTGGAGTAGACGAATTTCACGTAGAAAAAGAGTACCAGAATGTGGAACAGCACCGAGATCAGCAGAGCCCAGCCGAGGTTCTCGGCGCGCCGCCGGCTTTCGACAGCCGGCACGGCGAGAAACAGGGAGATCGTCAGGATCAGGTTGAAATGCAGGTCGGTGATGCGGAAGCGGTAGACGAAGCCGTCCTTGCCCGACAGATCGCTGCGCGTCACGAGGACTTCGTGAGTGTCCTGGATGAAGAGCCGGGTCGCGGCGGGGAACTCGCCGGCGCGAGTCAGTCGCTCGCCCGCCAGGGCGAGAAAACGGTTGTAGAACGGCGTGAAGAGCACCCAGAGCGCGACGACGGGCAGAATCCAGAGCAGGAGATTGCGCACCAGCTGGACCGGCCAGGAACGATTCTTCGGACTGTTGCTGGCCGTGGCCGCCATGGGCGAATTTCCGCAGCCGATTCCAGGTCGGCTACGCGCCGGCGTCGGCGGTGGGTCCGCTCGCCGGCGTTCCCGCGAAGCGATTGGCCCAGAGGATCCACAGCAGGACTCCCGAGAGAATCACCAGCGTCTGCCAGATCACCGTGTGGGAGCTGTCGAAAAGCTTCGGCATGTAGACCCCGGTGAGAAAGAGGGCCACGACGCGGACGAGGTTCACCAGCTGGATGGCGACGAAGCCGAGGCCGACTCCGAGCAGGCGTGACTTCCAGGTCGCCGGAAAAGCGAGCACGGCGGCGAAGTAGATCAACATCGCCTCGACACCGTTGCAGCCGTTACGGATGTTGACCGCGAAACGATCGCTGCGGATGACGGTGCCTTCCATCCTGGTGCCCTGGCCAAGCAGGTTGAGCGTCGCACCGCCGGCGCGGGCGATCGCGCCGGTGAACGGCTCGATCACCCGGTCGTTGACGGGATTCCACGAGATCAGGGTGAAACTCGCTCCGAGGATGAGCACGAAGAAAATCAGGAAACCGAGCTCCCGGCGATAGCCCTTGAAGCCGGAAGGCGGCGTCGCGGGGAGTGTGGCTGGCGTCTTGGCGGAGGTCATCGGAACGGCCCGCGCCGGGTGCGAGGGGTAGCCAGCCTATGCCGCCGCCGGGGACGCTGTCCAGAAAGTGAGGCGAGAGTCGCATCGCCGCGGCGCTCCGCGGTGTCCGATGGGAGGAGCCACTGGGGAGGACCGCCGGAGAGTCGTTTGCAGGCGCGCGAGATCCGCTGGCCTGCGCTCGATTGACAATCGCGGCGAGCGGGCCATACCATCCGGTGGCACTTTCACTCCGGTACCTCACCCCTTGTCCCTCGTCACCAAAGCGACCATCCTCGACGCGCCCGAAATGCGCCGGATCGTCCGCCGCATGGCGGGCGAGCTGATCGAATCGGAGAGCCGGCTCGAGGATCTGATGCTGATCGGAATCCGCACGCGCGGTGTTCCCCTCGCCGAACGGCTTGCGGCGGACATCCAGCAGCTCGAAGGCAAACGAGTGGCGATCGGCACCCTCGACATCACCCTCTATCGCGACGACCTCTCGCTCGTGGCGCCGAAGCCGGTGGTGCGTGAGAGTCATTTTCCCGAACCGATCGAAGGCCGGACCCTGGTGCTTTGCGACGATGTGCTCTACACCGGACGAACCGTGCGCGCGGCGCTCGACGCGCTGCTCGACTTCGGGCGCCCGAAAGCGGTTCGCCTGGCGGTGCTCATCGACCGCGGCTGGCGCGAGTTTCCGATTCACGCCGAGGTGGTGGGACGCAAGGTGCCGACCTCGGCCTCGGAAGTGATCAAGGTGAGCTTCGAGGAGACCGACGCGGAGTCGAAGGTGCAGATTCTCGAACGCAAGCCTGCCGCATGATCCCTCCCGCCGATCGGCAGGCCGATCGCTCGGGCGCACGTCTGGTCGATCCGCCGTCCGATCGATCGCCGGGCGGCGAAGCGATCGCCTGGACGCGCAAGGATCTGCTGACCATCGCCGAGCTCTCCCTCCCGGAGATCGAGGTCATCCTGTCAACCGCCGAGTCGTTCGCCGAGATCGCCCACCGGCCGGTGAAGAAGGTGCCGACGCTGCGCGGCAAGACGGTGGTCAATCTCTTCTTCGAGCCTTCGACCCGCACACGGGTGTCGTTCGAGATCGCGGCGCAGAGGCTGTCGGCGGACGTGGTCAACTTCAGCACCTCCGCCTCTTCGCAATCGAAGGGCGAGACGCTGCGCGACACGACGCACAACATCGCCTCGATGTTCCCCGATTTCGTCGTCGTGCGCCACGCCCATCACGGGGTGCCGGCGATGCTGGCGCGCGAGCTTGGCTGCGGCGTCATCAACGCCGGCGACGGTTCGCACGAGCATCCCACCCAGGCGCTGCTCGACGCGTTGACGATCCGGCGCCGCAAGGGTGCGATCGCCGGCTTGACGGTCGCACTGGTAGGTGACATTGCCCACAGCCGCGTGGCGCGCTCGAATATCCACCTGCTGACCCGGCTGGGCGCGCGGGTCCGGGTGGCGGGGCCGCGCACCATGCTCCCGGCGGCGATCGGCGCGCTGGGTGTCGACGTCTGCTACACGATCGAGGAAGCGGTCGAGGGTGCGGATGTCATCGTCATGCTGCGCCTGCAGCTCGAGCGCCAGCGCAGCGTCCTCTTCCCCAGTCTCGGTGAGTATGCCGCGCTCTTCGGGCTCAACCCGAAACGGCTGGCGCTCGCGCATCCGGATGCGATCGTCCTGCATCCCGGTCCGATGAACCGCGGCGTCGAGATCACCAGCGAGGTGGCCGACGGACCGCACTCGGCGATTCTCGAGCAGGTCGGGCAGGGAGTCGCGGTGCGAATGGCGGTGCTCTATCTGCTCGCTGCCGCCCGCAGGCCCGCGGCATGAAGTCGATTCTGCTTACCGGCGGGCGGTTGATCGACCCCGCGCGCGGCATCGATGGAGCGTTCGATCTGCTGCTCACCGACGGCGTGGTGGCAGCGGTCGGCGCGCCGGGAACTCTCGGCGAGCGCGCCCGGGAAGCGTCCGGTGCGCGGGCTGGCGAGGAGCTCGAGCTCCTGGAGCTCGCCGGCAAGGTCGTCTGCCCGGGTCTCATCGATATCCATGTCCATCTCCGGGAGCCCGGGCAGGAAGCCAAGGAGACCGTCGCGACCGGAGTCGCGGCGGCGGTCGCGGGCGGCTTCACCGCG
>JBDSRU010000515.1:0-6828 GCA_039929145.1 Thermoanaerobaculia bacterium | reverse complement strand
TCGCGCTGGCTCTTGTTGCAGAACGAACACCTGAGGGCGTCGTCGCCGGACTCTTTCTTGGGCATCTCTCCTCCGAACTCGCGAGTCGCCTGCCAGCCGCTGGCTGGCGATCCCGACCGCTACAACCAACTCATCTACGCCGCTATTCCGTCATTCGGATCGTCCTGCAAATTGCCGACGCGACACCTACGAATCATAACAGAGGCGTGCCGCTGGACTGTCCCGAAGGAGATCGAACTTCTCGCCGCTGCCGAGGCCCCCCCGAATCGTCCTCTGGAAGGCGATTCGCCCGCCTCCGGCGATGGAAGGTCGCACGGCAGAGTTCTGTCGCTCGAACGCGAAAGCCGATCGTCAACCACCGGGTCCTGAAGCCTCTACTCAGGCGGTAACGCGCCGCACAAACACGAAGTCCTGGAAGCTGACGGACCCAGAAAAGCCCGCCCACGCACCTCTGGAAATACCCAGGATCTCGAACCCGTGGCGCTCGAGGGCGAGGGTAACAACGTCCAGGTCGTATGCAATCGCGGCTTCCGGATCGTCCCGGTCGGCAACCGCGCAGAACGGCTCGATGAAATGCGGGAATCGGGGACCCAGCGTGCTCAACCTGGGCTTCAATTCCGAGTCGAACAGAAAGAACGACAAGACTCCACGACCGCCCACCTTGAGTACCCGTGCCACTTCCGAGAGGTAGTGCTCTGCCGCCAGCGGGGAAAGATGAGTAAAGACGGAGGCTGCGAAGGCGACATCCACGGATCGGTCGGCGCACGGGAACTGAAACTCGTCTGGCCGCACCTTGCCGTGCACGTTGTAGTGCGAATTCGCAACGTCGACCAGCCGAAACCAGAAACGCGGGTGATGCGCGGCGATGGCCCGAAGGCACCAACCGATTGCCGGTCGCGCGATGTCAAACCCCACGTATTCGCCGGTGGTGAGGTAGCTCGTCAGGGGAACAGCGAGGCGCCCCACCCCGCAGCCGATATCGAGAATCCTCTCGCTCGGTCCGAGCTTCCCGTGATCAATGGCTATCGCGGCGAGATGTTGACCGACAAGCCGGAAATCGAACCCGCCGACTCCGTCTACGTATCGCCGGGGAGGAACCAAAAGGTCCCGTCGACCGAGCAGCCGGTCTCTCAGGTCGAGAGCATCAAGCCTCGCGAGGCGAGCCCAGCGCCGAAGCGCCCGACCCATGACCTGGATCATCGCTCGATCCTATGGAATCCACTTCGAGTGCCACGTTGGCTCGCGACTAGGATTGGAGCCTCCTGCATCGACCATCCTCGCAAGGCGTCTCTGTCCCGGCGTGACTCGCTCCGGCGACGCCCGATCAGCCCGGGACGGCGGTCGGCCCGCGGCGCTGCATGATCTGGTCGACGAGACCGTAAGCGACGGCCTCTTCCGCGCCGAGGATCTTGTCGCGATCGGTGTCGTCGTGGATCTGAGTCTTGGTCTTGCCGGTGTGGAAGGCGAGGATCTCGTCGATCTTGTCGCGCAGCTTGAGGAGCTCGCGGGCATGGATCTCGATGTCGGTCGCCTGGCCCTGCATTCCCTGCGTCCAGGGCTGGTGGATGAGCACCCGGCTGTTGGGAAGCACGGTGCGCTTGCCGGCCTGGCCCGCGGCGAGGAGCACCGCGGCCATCGAAGCCGCCTGACCGATGCAGAACGTCGCCACATCCGGCTTGATGTACTGCATGGTGTCGTAGACCGCGAGGCCGGCGGTCACCGAGCCGCCGGGCGAGTTGATGTAGATATGGATGTCGCGCTCCGGATTCTCCGCTTCGAGAAAGAGCATCTGCGCGATCACCAGGCTCGCCACTTCGTCGTCGATCGGCCGGCCGAGGAAGATGATGTTGTCCTTCAGCAGTCGCGAATAGATGTCATAAGCGCGCTCGCCGCGATTGGTCTGCTCGACCACCATCGGAATCAGCATGTTCGAATCCCCTCTAACTCTCGTGCTGGTGCGCGTGGTCGTGGTCGTGCGCCGGCGCGACGGCGGTCTCGCCGAGCAGTCGTCGCACGGTCTTTTCGCGCCGCATCTGGGCGCGCAGGCCGACCAGCTGGCCGGCTTCGTCGAGCCGTTGACGGAGCGCCGGCGTCGGAATTCCCTGGGCGCGCGCCATGAGAGCCAGCGCCTGTTCGAACTCCTCCTCGCCGACTTCGATCTTCTCCTGTTCGGAGATCGCGTCGAGCAGCAGGCGGGCCTTCACCCGGCGCTCGGCCTGCGGCTTCGCCTGTTCGCCGAGGCGCTGCCAGTCGAGACCGGCGCTCTCGAGATCGACTCCCCGGCGAGCGAGATTCTCCGCGTAGTCGCGCAGCAGATCGTCGACCTCGCGGTGCAAGACGCCCTCGGGGAGCGGAATCTGGTGGCGCTCGGTCAGTTGATCGAGCATCGCCGTCTCGCGCTGACGCGCGGCGTCGTCGCGCTTGGCATGCCCGATCCGGCGGGCGACATCGGCCTCGAGCTCGGCGACGTTCGCGAACTTGCCGAGATGGGCGGCGAAGGCGTCGTCGAGCGCCGGCAGGATCGGCTCGGTGAGCTCGAGCAGGCGGACCTCGAAGGAGCGTTCCAGCGCCGGGCCGACTTCGGCGTCCGGACGCAGGTCGCCCTCTTCCCGCGCCTCGCGCGGCGCGCGGGGCTCGCTCCTGGTGAAGCGCGACCCTTGTCCGACCGAGAGACCGGCAACCGCGAGCGAGATCTCTTCCCAGATCTGCTGCGACCCGATCTCGATGTCGACCGTCTGCGGCTCGGCGACGATCTCCGCGTCGCCGACTCCAGCGCTCTCCGCCGGAGTGATGACCGGCTTGAGCTCGATCTTGGCCCGATCGCCTGTCGCCGCGGGCCGCGAGGCGCTCTTCCATTCGGCATGGCGCAGACGCAAGTCGGCGATCGCGGTCTTGACCTCGTCGGCCGTCGCCTCGACGGCTGGGTCGGGCAGGTTGAAGTCCTTGTAGTTGCGCAGCTCGATCTCTGGACGAACCTCGACCCGGGCGATGAACGTCAGGCCGGCGCCGCCCTCGACTTTCGCGAGCTCGACTTCGGGAGCGGAGAGGGGATCGATCCCCTTCTCCGCGGCGGCCTGACGGAAGTAGCGCGGCACGAGCCGCTCCACGACCTCGCGTCGGATGTCGTCGCCGAAGTGGCGCTGGACCATGCTCTCCGGGACCTTGCCCTTGCGAAATCCCGGCAGGCTCGCCTTGCGTCCGAACTCGCCCAGGACGCGAGAGGTCTCCGCATCCACGGCCGGGGCCGGGATCTCGATCTTCAGTTCCTTACGGCACGGCCCGATCTCTTCCACACTCAGTACTACGCTCATCGGCGATCTCTGTCCTTGGGGCTAGTGAAGTGGTGCGAAAGGGGGGACTCGAACCCCCAACCCGATCACTCGGGACTAGATCCTAAGTCTAGCGCGTATACCAGTTCCGCCACTTTCGCGAGAGCGGGATCCGAGCATCGGCGAGGCGAGAGGAGTGGGCGATGGTGAGCCGCGTAGGACTTGAACCTACAACCCGCAGATTAAGAGTCTGCTGCTCTACCATTGAGCTAGCGGCCCCTCTTGAAGGAAAAATATAGCGGACGAAGCGCATCGCTGGCAAGCCCCGCACATCCGGGGCCGGATCCGCCCGCGCCATGCGCCGTCGAATCCAGCCGTCGCCTCAGCCGCCCTGCACGAATCGGACGATCTCGATCGCGTCGCCGGCGACCACCTGAGTGCCCGCCAGGCGGGAGCGCCGCACGATCTCGCCGTTGACCTCGACGGCGACCGCCAGCGGATCGCAGCCGATCGAGACTACGAGCTCGCGCAGGGTCATGGCCGCAGGTACCCGGTGCGGAGCGCCATTCAGCCGGATCTCGCGATCGGAGCCCGGAGTTGCCTTCGTCGCAGGCGGCATCTGTTCGTTCATAGCAATTGTTTGATTTCGGCGCGGCCGAGCTCGGACGATCCCGAGATGATCAGGGCGGCCGAGCCGCGCGCGAAGGCGGGCACGTCGAGCCGCATCTCGACCGCTCCGACGTCGTCGGTCTCTCCCACCATGAGCGTTCGCGGGTCGGCCACAGTCGAAAGCATCTTGACCGAGACTTGCACGCCGGCGAGCGGCAGTCCACTCTTCGACGAGTAGGCGCGCAGCGTCAGGTTGTTGACCTTGCCGGGCTGGATCTCCTCCTGGCCGTCCATGGCGAGCATCAACTGCTCGTGCTCGGCCTCGGTAGAGAGGTAGTCGAGGATGACCTGGTCGAGAGTCGGCCCTTCGTCGGTCTCGTCGAAGTCGTCAAGCTCCGGGAGATCCGCGGGCGTCTCGAGCTCCGCGAGGGCTGGCAATCCAGCGAGCGGCTGAAAGTCGGCCCCGGCGCCGGCGGCGGAGGATTCGACCGCCGCGAGCGAGATGGCCCCCGTCTGCACGATGGTTTGCGCATGCGCCTCGGGCGACTCGTGGCGCTCGGTGACGGTCGCGGGCGACGCAGCGCCATGCCCCTTCAGCCCCTGGAGCTTGCTGTCGAAGCGCCCGGCGCGGATCGCCGCGACGATCGTCCGGTGCTGATGGTCCATGAGCGTGGCGATTTCGGGGTCGCCCTTGCCCTGCGCGAGCAGCTCCGAATAGTTCGACCGCTTGGTGGCGACGACCCTCCCGGCGACGTAGACGACGCTCTCGATGAACGGGTTTCCGCGTCCCTTGTCCTCGGTCTGGACATGGACTACCGTCTCTACGTGACGAACGTCAGTGTTGTATCCGGTGATCATGGTTGAACTGCGGCCGCTCGGGGCATTGTAGGAAGGCCTCTCCCCGCGGTCAAGGCGACGGTGGACGCTCCCCCGGGCCCGTGCGAGAATCGCTTTCGACGAACTCTACCCCGGCCGGCCGACGCCAGGCCGAAACAAGCTTTCAGCCCCTCTGCCCCTCAGGAGACAAGAATGACGCCGAATACGAGCACGCCCGATTCCACCGCCGTCCGGATGCTGGTGCACTACGAGGTCCGCGACGGTGTCGCCTACCTGACCCTCGACGATCCGCCGGCCAACACCTACACCCACGAGATGATGAAGCAGATCGACGAGAACATCCTCAAAGCCCGCTTCGACAAGGATGTGCATGTGATCGTGCTCTCCGGCGCCGGCGAAAAGATGTTCTGCGCCGGGGCCAACATCAACATGCTCAAGGCGTCCGATCCGTACTTCAAGTACTTCTTCTGCCTGCACGCCAACGAGACGCTGTCGCGCCTCGAGCAGACGCCGAAGCTGGTCATCGCGGCCTTGAACGGCAACACCGTCGGCGGCGGGCTCGAGATCGCCATGGCCGCGGACCTGCGCATCGCCCGCAAGGGCGGCGGCAAGGTGGGCCTGCCGGAAGTCACGCTCGGAGTCCTGCCGGGCACCGGCGGCACCCAGCGCCTGGTGCGCATCGTCGGCAAGAGCCGCGCGATCGAGCTCATGGTGACCGGTCGCCTGTTCTCGTTCGAAGATGCCCTCGGCTACGGCATCATCGACTCGATCCTCGAGGGCGACGACTTCATGGGCCAGGTGCACGCCTACGCCACCCAGTTCTGCCCGCCCAACAAGGCCGCCAAGGCGGTCGGCCGGATCAAGCGCGCCGTGCAGTCGGGTGCCGAGATTCCGTTCGAGTCCGCCATGACCCTCGAGCGCGAGTTGCAGCAGCAGCTCTTCCAGAGCGACGACGCCAAGGAAGGGCTCGCCGCTTACGTCGAGAAGCGCACGCCGCAATTCACCGCCAAGTGATGTCGCAGCCTCTGACGGGCACCCGGCGCCGAGCCGAAAGACGTCTGGTGCTCGTCGCCCCGGTGCGCACCCCGATCGGAAAGTTCGGCGGCGGGCTCGCCGGACTTTCCGCGGCCGACCTCGGCACGCACGCGGCACAGGCGTGCTTGCGACGGGCCGGCCTCGACAGCGGCGCGGTCGACCAGGTGATCTTCGGGCACGGGCGCCAGGCCAACGGCGGTCCGAACAGCGCCCGCCAGATCGGTTTTCGCGCCGGGATTCCCGCGCAGCGCCCGGCTTTCACGGTGAACCAGGCCTGTGGCTCGGGTCTCCAGTCGATGATTTCGGCGGCCCGGACAATCCTCCTGGGCGAGGCGTCCGTCATTCTCGCCGGCGGCACCGAGAGCATGTCGAACACGCCCTACCTCCTGCCGCGGGCACGCTGGGGCTATCGCCTCGGCAGCGACGAGATCGTCGACGGCATGTACAAGGACGGTTTCAACGACCCCCTCTCCGGCCTGATCATGGGAGAGACCGCCGAGGAGCTCGCGGTGGAGGCCGGCGTCACGCGCGAAGCGGCGGATCTCTACGCCGTCGAGACCCAGCGCCGTTGTGAGGAGGCGCGGGCCCGTGGACGCTTCGCCAGCGAAATCGAGCCGATCCGCATTCCGGGCCGCAAGGGCGACACCGTCATCGCGACCGACGAGCATCCTCGCGACGGTGTCACCCTCGAATCGCTGGCGAAGATGCCGGCGGTCTTCCGCAAGGGAGGAACCGTCACCGCTGCCAACGCTTCGGGGATCACCGACGGCGCCGCGGCCCTGCTGGTCGCGAGCGAAGAGGCGGCGGAGATTCACGGTCTCGTGCCGGCGGGATACCTCCTGGACTGGGAAGTGGTCGGAGTCGATCCCCGGATCATGGGTATCGGCCCGGTGCCGGCGACCCGCAATCTCCTCGAGCGCAACGGCCTCGACTTCAAAGACATCGAGGCGGTGGAGCTCAACGAAGCGTTCGCTTCGCAGGCCGTCGCCTGCCTCGCGCAGCTGCCGTTCGATCCTGCCCGGGTCAATCCCGACGGCGGCGCCATCGCCCTGGGCCACCCGATCGGGGCGACGGGCAC
>JBDSRU010000514.1:0-3256 GCA_039929145.1 Thermoanaerobaculia bacterium | reverse complement strand
CTCTTCGATGCGCTGAGCGAGGCCGAGCAGTCCCGGGTCATCGAGCGCACTCTCGCGTTCCCTGCCTAGCCCCGCCGGCGCAGGCGGCGCACGCGCAGGCAGGCGAGGCAGGCCCCAGCGCCACGCTGGAAGCGCGCCCATCGACTGTACGAGCTCTCTCCGCGCGGGCGCTCGGATACCTCGACTTCACGGAAAGAAAGTCGCAACAGCTCGATCGCGAAGGCGTGCGCCGGCAGTCCGTGCCGTTGCACCAGGTCGACCAGGAGCCCGAAGGTCGAACGCTCGAGCAGATAGTGGTGATGGCCGAAATCGCGCATCCTGAAGCCGGTCGCGCGACACCAGAGATTGAACAGCGCGCTTTCGACGCCCCTCCAGCCGATCGCCGGCCGACTGCGGACGCCATGGACCACCTGAACCCCGCGGCGCGCTTCGAGGAGTTCGGGCAGGCGCAGCGCTTCCATCGCCTCGTCGGGATCCAGCAGAAACAGGTGATCGCCCTTCGCCTTCGCGGCCGCCAGAGCCGTGGCGTCGACGATCGGGATTGCCGGCTGGACGGAAGTCACGACGAGGCCGGCGAACGGCTCTGCCCAGCTGCCCAGCAGCGTCGCCGAATCGTCCGTGCTCGCGTTGTCGACGATCACGACTTCCGCCGGGAACTGCGCCACGAACTCTCCCAGCGCCTCGATCACCTCGCGCGAGAGTTGCTTTCGGGAGACGCTGTTGTAGGAGACCAGGCAGAGGGAAACGGACGGTCGGGCTCCGGCCCCACGCGCCGCGATCGCAGAAGGAACTGCGGACGGGTCAAGGCGCACGGTCGCCAGAACCTATCCCAGAAGCTCGCGCAAGAGCAGGCGAGTCCGGCTCGAGTAGAGGCCGGCAGAGTCCTCGCCTGATAGCTCGAGCCTTGCCTCGAACCGGAGCCTTTGAGTTGCCGGGTTCATGGAGAGCTTCTAGTATCTTCGACCGTGCCCCCCGGATCGATGGCCGGCAGCAAGGCGGACGGGATCGCCGGGCGGGAGCTGGCGAAGCTCTCTCTGCCGCTCCGCTTCGCGCTGGCGTTCTTCCCGGCGCTGCTGGTCTACGTTCGCACCGCCGCTCCCACCGTCTACGCGCTCGACAGCGCGGAGCTCACCACCGCCGCGTACACCGGGGGGCTGGTGCGCGCGACGGGCTACCCGCTCTATCTGCTGCTCGGCCGGATCTGGAGTCACCTGCTGCCATTCGGTGACGTCGGCTACCGGATGAATCTCCTCTCCGCGCTGTGCGGCGCGCTCACGCTGGGCTTGGGCGCGGTCCTCCTGGGCCGTCTGGGCGTCGGCGGCTGGGCGACGTTCGGGGCACTAGCCCTGCTGGGCGGCTCGTACTGGTTCTGGGCCCTCTCCCTGGTGGCCGAGGTCTACACCCTTCACACCCTGCTGATCGTGGCGCTTCTGCTGGCGCTGCTCGCCTGGCGGCGCCGAGGCGGAAACGGAACCTGGTTCGGGCTCACGTTCCTGTTCGGACTGGCGATGGGCAACCACATGGCGACCGGCCTGCTCGCTCCAGGCTGCGTCGCTTTCGTTCTGATGACGCGCGGTCGCGAGGCACTTCGGCCGCGCGCGCTCGCGGTCGCTGCCGGGGGTCTTGCTGCCGGGCTGTCGATCTACCTTTATCTTCCCTGGCTGGCCGCGCAGTCGCCACCCTTCAACTACGCCGGCGGCTACGACGCCGACCTGCGGTTTCATGCCGCGGATCTCTCCGACCCGGCCGAGCTCTTCAGGCTCGCCACCGGCCGGAGCTTCGCGCCGCTCATGATGGGCGTCTCGCCGCGCGAGCTCGCGCTCGCCTGCGGGCGGCTCCTCGCCGACCTGTGGCGCGCGTGCGCCGGGATCGGCTTCCTGCCCGCGTTCCTGGGGCTCCGCGTGCTCAGCCGCCGTGACCGGCCGCTGGCCATCGCGACTACCCTCTTTTTCTTCGCGCACGCCGCCTTCTTCCTGAGTTACCGCGCAGCGGACGCCGAGACGATGTTCCTCCCTTGCAATCTGGTAGTGGCGCTCTGGATGGCGTTCGGCCTGGACGAGATCTTCCGCCGCCTGCAGAAAGCGGCTGAATCGAGCCCTTCGCGCCCGACCTGGAGCCGGGCCGCGTTTGCTGGATTCGTCGTGCTGTTCGTCACCGCCCACATCGCCTGGACGGAAAGTCTGGTCGCGCTTTCCGCGGACGACAGCGCGCGTCGCGCCGGAGAAGCGCAGTTCTCCCGGCTGATGCCGGGCGCTCTCGTCCTGGGCACCTGGACGACCGTGCCGATTTTGCAATATCTCCAGATTGTCGAAGGGCGCCGCAGCGACGTCGAGCTGATCAACGTACTGCAGATTTCCCGTCAGGATCTGGGCCGCGTCATTCGCCGCGAGATGGGAAGGCGCCCGGTCTATGTCGAACTGCCCCCCGATGCCGTGGTTCTCGGCGTTGACTTCGGTCGTGGAGGCCCTCTCCGGCGCGCTCGCGCGTCGGCACGCGAATTGACAAGCGGGGCGAATCGCAGATAGCTTGGTTCAGGTTCCCTATGCGAGTTTCAGCCCATCGCGCGCTCATCCTGGCTCTCGCCTTTTGCGTGACGGGCCTGGTTGCCATGCCGGCGCTCCAACTCGCCACCGACCGGTTCGACTGGCGGCGAATCCAGGTCTCCTATCTCTACATTTTTGCCAACGGGTTCGAGACCGGCCTGGGACCGTGGAGTCTCGTGGTGGGCGGCACATTCGCCACGGCGCGCTTCGCCCCCGGCTCGGCGATGGCCGCGGAGATCGCCGATACGCTGGCCGCCGACGGCTCCTGTTTCGTGCCGGCGCGACTCTTCTCGAAGTCGGCCGAAATCGGCGAGAGCCTGCTGGTCCAGGAATGCAGTGTGCGGAGCTCCGGCGACCGGATCACCGTGCGCTTCCGCCGTCCCGTCAACTAAGGCTCCGCTTCCCTCGCCCGCGTCGCTTGCGGCGTCGCTTCCGCACTCGTTTCTGCACCAACTACCGCAACCGCTTTGGAACGCCGCGCATAGAGGCGCCACGTTCCCGCCTCGAGGACGAGGTCGGCGCGGCGCTCGATTTCCATCGCCCCGCCTGCCGCTTCGCCGCGCAACAGAAAGTTGTCGTAGCCCGCCGCCATCTCCTCCCAGTCAAACTCCCAGGGCTTCCATTCGTCCGGATGAAGGGCCTGGCCCTCCGGCCGGTAGCGCACCGGCTGTGCCGGCAACCCAGCGAATGTGAAACCGGCGTCGCCGCCCTGG
>JBDSRU010000513.1:0-2888 GCA_039929145.1 Thermoanaerobaculia bacterium | reverse complement strand
CCGAACCCCGGAGGCTCGCGAAGGCCGGATTCAGAAGGTCGTTGTCCCAGCGGGTGTCGTAGGTGCCGCTGACGTAGAGGTCACTGCCGTTGTCGGCGACGATGAGGCCGTAGCTCTTCATCGCCTGAAAGATCTTGCGCAGCGGGGCGGAGTAACCCGAGATGTCTTTCGACGCTTTGAGGCGCAGCCGCGCACCCATCGGCAGCGCGCCTGCGGTCGAGCCCGCCTCGTGCGACGCCGGGAAGACGGCGCCATTCGAGGCGCGCACCGTGACGCGCAGCGCGTGGCGAATTGGCGCCGTGCCGTAGGCCTCGTCGTAGCGCACCAGGCCGGGGAGGATCGCCAGGCCTGCGGCGTCGGCGCTCGTCCAGCCTTCGGGCCGGCGACGATTGGTGTCGAGCGGCCAGACGGCGCCCGAGCCGCCCGACCACTGCTGGCCGTTCCAGTGCAGGTCGAAGAGCTCGAAGATCAGCCGATGATCCCGATCGACGAGCAGCAGATGGCGGTCACCGCCCGGGTCGGCGGCGCCAGGGTAGCCGCCTTCGAGCCACTTCGGCTGCGTCTTCGCCTCCTCGGGAATCGGATAGCCGGTGGGGCGGCCCGGAGCGCCGCTGTCGCTCTCGTCCGGGTAGTAGAAGTCGACCGCGACCAGCGGCTGATTCCCCGGCACGGTGGCGTAGGGCATGCCGTAGATCTCGGGCTCGTCGCCCGCGTCGCCGCCGAAGTCGGGATGCATCCCGCGGTTCACGCCGAGGAACTGGATGAAAGCGGCGCTCGCAGCGTCGACTGGCGCCTGCGAAATGTCGGCGTTCCACCAGTTGTCAGCGGGCAGCAGCGGCAGCGGGCCGGGCAAGGGGCCGCCCTGGGTCGGGCCCTGGGCGAGCCCAGCTCCCGAGAGCGCGACCAGCGCGAGTCCCGCCATCGCGGCGACCGCGACCATCCAGGCAGCGGATGAGGAACGAGTCCGATCAGGGGACAGAGGCACTCCAGTTCGCCGTGTTGCCGCCCTCGAAACCGTCGGCGAAGAGGATCGGGCGGACGATACCGAGCGGCGAGTAGCCGGCATAGCCGGGGAAGACCTGCTGCCAGTTCGGATTGCCCAGCCGCCCGGTGACGATCTCGGAGAGGACGCGGCGGAAGTCGGTGGTGATATCGAGGTCTGCCGCGTCGTAGAGCTGATCGTTGGCGAGCCCAGGCCAGGTTCCGTAGAGGCCGCCGACAACCGGTCCGCCCAGCACCGTGATCACGCCGCCGTGGCCGTGATCGGTCCCGGCGTCGTTGTTCTCGCGGAACCGGCGGCCGAACTCCGACATCACCGCGATCGTCGTCCTGCCGGCATATGCGGTGGCGCCGACGCCGTCAAGATCCGTGTAGAAGGCTGCGAGCGCCTGCGAGAGCTCCTGGATCTTCTCCCAGAAGAACTGGCCGTCGACGGCCGTGCCCTGGCCGTTGTGGGTATCCCAGCCGCCGAGATCGAGCGTCGCCGCGCGCAGCCCCATGTCGAGCTTGATGAGCTGTGCGGTGAGCTTGAGCGAGTCGCCGAAGGAACCGGCAGGGTAGACCGCGCCGTTCGCCGGGATGTAGGACGAGAGCGTCGGCACGTTCTGCTCGATGAAACCCGAGGCGTCGAGCGAGACCAGGCCCTGGGCGTAGCGCTGGTCGACGCTGCCGTGCAGGTCGAGGATGTTGCGCAGGGAAAGCTTTTGCGCGTCGCGCCAGGTGGAGGGGCCGGTGTTGAAGAGAAAGTCGTCGCGGTTGGCGAAGGCGACGACGTTTGTATCCGCCAGCCAGGAAGTCTGGATCGTCGAGGAGACTGCGATGCGCTGCACCATCGGGGTGTTCGCCGGCAGGCCGGGACAGGTCAGAAAATGGCGGGTGAGCCAGCCGTCGGTGGTACTGCCGTCGTCGGGCGTTCCGAGCTCGATCTGGGCCTGGTTGTCGAAGTGACTGCGGCTTGAGGTGTCGAGGCCGGCGGCGAGCACGAAGGCCACTTTGCCATCCTGGTAGAGGTTGTGGAGATCGGTCGCCGCCGGATGCAGGCCGAACTGGGTGGCGCCCATCGTGCCGAGCGCCAGTGCGCCGCCAGCGCCGCTCGCCGGGATCTTCAGTACCGGCCGCGCGGTCTCGTAGAAACCGCGGTCGGCCCCGCCGGTCGGCAGCACGAACGAGAGCCCATCCATGCCGCCACGCAGGAAGAGGGTGATCAAGGTGTCGTGAGAAGGCAGGAGTAGCGGATCGGCGAAAACCATGCTCGTGAAGCGGGCGGAGGCGAGGTTGGCGATCGCCGCCGAACAACCCATCATGAAGCCGCGGCGTGTGGCTCGGTACATGTCGGGGCTCTCCTACTTCAGGAAGAATTCGGGCGTCATGAACATCAGGCCGACGAGGGAGCGCACGCGTGAGCGCACCGCAATGGCTGTCGACGAGGAACCGTCCAGGATCAAGGACAGCGTCGGGCTGTTGCCTTGCGCCATGAAGTCGACGAGCTCGTCGCGCTGCGCTGCCTCGAGAGACCGGCCGAAGATCCGGCCGACCCAGAAATCGACCAGCTGTTCAGAGGTCGCCTGGTGCGGCAGGGCGGGGAACGCAGCGTAAGTCTGGCCGAGGACGTCGAGCCGGAAGTCGTCGGTCGCGCTGTTGCCGTCGATGTCCTGGTCGATGAGCCAGCTCCCGAGGCGCCAGCACTGCAGGCGCGAATTGGTCCCCGACCAGATCTGCTCGCGGTCGCCGAAGCCGTCGGGCGGGATCCGCGCGAAAAGGTTGTGCCCGGTCTTGGACTGGCGCGAGAGGAAGTTCGAGGTATCCCCTTCGACGGTGAGGGGATTCTGGCTCGAGTAGCCGAAGTTCCAGTTGGGGCTCGCGGCGCGCATCGCGCTCACCGAGAACTC
>JBDSRU010000512.1:0-7101 GCA_039929145.1 Thermoanaerobaculia bacterium | reverse complement strand
CAAGCGCGAGAAGGTCGCTTCGATGAGGTCCATCGGCAGACTCGCCAGGGCGAAGATCGCCCAAAACAGCCCGGCCATGACGAGATGGAAAATGACCAACCCGGCGATCGGATGGGTGAAGGTCTTGTCGAGCCGGTCGAGCAACGTGTCACTGCCGCTGCCGACCGCATGCGCGCCACCGACGCTCTCGGCAACGACGTTTTCGGCCCAGAGCTCGAGCTCCACGGCCGAGACCTCGGCGCGCGCCTCGGGCGCCGGAGCGCCCCGCGGAGCGGCGTCCCCGGCGCAGATCTCCGGCAGCACGGCGAGCAGCTCCTCGATGCCTTTGCCGCTGCGCGCGGTGATCGCGATCACCGGCGCGCCGATCGCTCGCGACATCTTCTCGAGGTCGAACGAAAGCCCACGGCGATGGGCGAGGTCGATCATGTTGAGGGCGACGACGAACGGCACCGACTGGCGCGCAAGCTCGCCCACCAGCATGAGGTGGCGCGACAGATTGGTCGCGTCGGCCACCACGATCGCCCCCGCCGGCCGAATCCCTTCGTGACCCGCAACCGCCATCGCGGCCACTTTGGACTCCGGCAGGTCGAGCTCGAGGCTGTAGACGCCCGGGAGATCGACGACGTCGAAGGCCTCGCCGGCACCGCTCGATCCGGCGCGCCCGGAGCCGGCGCTCGCGGGGAGCTGCAGCCGGCCGACGCGCAAATCGGTCGTCGTGCCGGGGAAGTTCGCGGTCTTCGCGCGCATGCCGCAGAGGCGGTTGAAGAGCGTCGTCTTGCCGGTGTTCGGATTGCCGAGCAGGAGGAGCCGGCGCGCCCCCGCCCGGCGCGGTGCGGGCCTGACGGCGCCAGCGGCCGAGGGCTTCGTCGGAGGGCTTGCGACGGTCATCGCGGCTGCGCCGGCTCGGCGGCATCGCTTGCGACCACCAGCCGGACGGCAACGCTTCGTGCCAGTCCGATGCGGGTCGAGCGCACCTCGACGATGCACGGGTCGCCGCTGGTCCGCACGGTCAGCCGGCAACCTTCCGTCATGCCCATCGCCGCGAGCAGGCAGGCTTCGCCCTGGGAGAGCTCACGACAGGAGAGCCTGACGACGCTACCCGCGGGCAGATCCGCCAACCGCTGGAGTTCGGGCAGGCGGTCGACGGCCTTGGCGTTCGACTCAGGCATGCAACTGCACTTCGTCGGCCGACAACCGGGTGCCGCCGGCCACCTCAGGATGAACCTCGGCGCAGGTGCTGCAGAGGCCGACGATCTGCAACTGGCTCTGCCGCCCCTCGAAGCCGTGGGCGCGGCAGATCTCGCCCAGCATGGCGGTCATCCCGGGGCTCACGAACTCGACCAACCGCCCGCAGCAACGGCAGGCCATGTGGTCGTGGTGCTGGTCCGAATGCAGGTGTTCGTAAAGGCAGCTACGGCCGGAGAGCCGGACTTTGTGCGCCAGTCCGGCCTGAACGAGGAGCTCGAGATTGCGATAAACCGTGGCGCGCGAGATCGGGAGGCCACGGCGATGCACCGCGCCGAGAATGGAGTCGGCGTCGATGTGGCCGTGCTGTGCGAAGATTTCGCGGATGAGCGCCCGCCGTTCGGCCGTCGCACGCAGGCCGCGGGCGCGGAGATACCCGAGAAACTGTTCCTCTTCGCGTGTGGGCGTCATGGAGTTGAGACACTTTCTCAACAAGCAGGAACGATTCTGGACGAGTTCGGTCCTCTTTGTCAAACCGAGCGCGGTCCGTATGCGTAAACTCCGCAGACCATGACGACCCGGACCCGGTTGCCGCGCCACCACCGGCCGCGCTTTCAGCGCCTGCCGCTGCGGCCCTGGCTGCGCGTCTCGGTCCTCACCCTGGGTTGGGTGCTGATCCTGGTCGGGATCGCCGGGCTGTTTCTGCCGATCCTGCAAGGCGGACTGATCCTGGCGCTCGGTTTCGCGCTGTTGTCGATCGGCAGCCAGCGAATGCACCTTTGGTTCCGCAGCGTCATGGGACGCTGGCCGCGCATCTGGCGGCGGCTGGAGCGCATGCGCCGCAAACTTCATCTGCGCCTGCACAAGGTGAGCGGCGGCACTCCGAGAGACCCCGACGCTCCCTAGGTTCCCCGTCTCTCCCGCAAAACGCGCCCTGGCGCGTCGTGGGTCAGCTACCGGCGTCGGCGATGCCGGAGCAAGGGAACCTCCGATGCACCTCCGCGAAACGACCTCGCGTCCCCTGACCCTCGACGGCCGCCGCTCCAGCCGACTCGCGGCGGCGGTCGCCGGAGCTAGCGCTCTTCGACGGGCGCGTAGGCGCGTTCGGTGGCGCCGGTATAGATCTGCCGCGGCCGATTGATGCGCGCCCCCTGGTCGCGCATCTCCTTCCAGTGGGCGATCCAGCCGGGAAGCCGCCCGAGGGCGAACATCACGGTGAACATGTCGGTCGGGATGCCCATCGCGCGATAGAGGATGCCGCTGTAGAAGTCGACGTTCGGGTAGAGCTTGCGCTCGACGAAATAAGGATCCTTGAGCGCGATCTCTTCGAGCCCCATGGCGATCTCGAGCATCGGATCGTTGATGCCCAACTCCTCGAGCACCTCGTCGGCGGCCTTCTTGAGGATGCGCGAGCGCGGATCGAAGTTCTTGTAAACCCGGTGACCGAAGCCCATCAGGCGGAAGTTCGACGTCTTGTCCTTCGCCATGTCGACGTACTTCTTGTAGTTGCCGCCGTCGGCCTGGATGTGCTCGAGCATCTCGATGACCGCCTGGTTGGCGCCGCCGTGGAGCGGTCCCCAGAGGGCGCAGATGCCGGAGGACATCGAGGCGAAGATGTTGGCGCCCGACGAGCCCACCATGCGCACCGTCGAGGTCGAGCAGTTCTGCTCGTGGTCGGCGTGCAGGATGAGCAGGAGGTTCAGGGCCTTGTCGAGCGTCGGAGAGACCTTATACGGCTCGGCCGGCACCGCGAACATCATGTGCAGGAAGTTCTCGGTATAGGAGAGTTCGTTGACCGGGTACATGAACGGCTGACCGATCGACTTCTTGTAGGAGAAGGCGGCGACCGTCTTCGCCTTGGCGAGCAGGCGGACGATGTTCAGATCAACGTCGTCCTTCTCCGAATAGTAGGTCGAGAACGACGCCACCATCGCCGAGAGGATCGCCATCGGATGTGCGTTCGGCGAGAAGCCCTCGAAGAACTTCTTCATGTCCTCGTGGATCAGACTGTGACGAGTGAGCTTCTCGCGCCAGGCCGCGAGCTCCTTGGCGTTCGGCAGGTTGCCGTAGATCAGCAGATAGGCGACTTCGGTGAACCGCGCCTTCTCGAGCTGTTCGATCGGGTAGCCGCGGTAGCGCAGGATCCCCGCGTCGCCGTCGATGAAGGTGATCGCGCTCTTGCACGAGCCGGTGTTGCCGTAGCCGTCGTCGAGCGTCACGGCTCCGGTCTGTTCGCGCAGTTTCGAGATCTCGATTCCGACCTCGCCTTCACTCCCCACGACGACGGGAAGTTCGATCTCCTGGCCGTTCAGACTCAGCTTCGCCGTGCTCATTACAGACCGCCTCTCGTCACTCGGGCGCGGCGGCGAGAATGTGCCGCGCTGCGGCACATTCTATCTGCGGGCACCCTGGATGAACAGGGCCGAGGACCGCCCGAGGGAGTCCTGATGGCGGCCTGCTCGACCCCGGCTATTCGCCGGGGTGGAGGTAGCGGAAGAGCCTCCCGGCGACTGCGCCAGCCACCAGCTGGACGATCCAGTACGCCGCCACATGGTTCCAGGCCAGAACCCCGAGCATTCCCGCCGCGGCACCGACCGCCGGGTTGAAGATGGCGCTCGAGATCTTGCCGACCGCGTAGGCGCCGGAGGCGACCGTGAAACCGATCGCCAGGCCGTAGAACGAGTTGCCGTGCGTGCCCTTGGCCGTTGCCACGTTCGTCACCACGAAGGCGAGTGCGAAAGTGAAGAGAAACTCGGCGGTGAGCGCCTGCGTCAGGTCGATCGCTTTCGGCGCCGCGGCGGCGACATGGAAGACCTGGCTCGCGATGAGCGCCGCGGCGGCGCTGCCGGCGAGCTGGGCGACCCAGTAGTTGACCATCTCGCGCCAGCCGAAGCCGCCACGCTGAAAGAGCGCCATCGATACCGCCGGGTTGTAGTGGGCGCCGGAGATGTGCCCGCCAGCGAAGATCATCACCATCAGCACCGCTCCGATCGCCAGCCCGGCGAAATCGCCGGCGTTGCCGGCCACTGCCGCCATGGCCGCCGTGAAGACGAGAAAAAAGGTGCCGACGAACTCCGTCACGTACTTGCGCATGAAACCGCTCCTCTTCCCGGTAGATCCGACTTGGTTTGGCGGCGATTCTACTGTCGAGCCGGCCGCTCAGCCCAGCCGATCCTCGGCCATGACGAAGTCCAGGCTCTGGAGGAGGAGATCGGCGTCCCCGGCGCTGAAACAGAGCGGCGGACGGATCTTGAGGACGTTGTGATGCGGTCCGTCGGTTCCAAGAAGCACGCCACGGTCGCGCATCTTGTTGGCGATCGCGCCCGCCTCCTCTCCCGCCGGCTCGCGGGTCGCGCGGTCGCGCACCAGCTCGACACCGAGGAAGAGGCCGGCGCCGCGCACGTCGCCGATGCGCTCGTGGCGCTCCTCGAGCTTGCGCAGGCCGTCGAGAAGATGGCGTCCGATCCGTTGGGCGTTGGCCTGCAGGCCCTCTTCTTCGACGACGTCGAGCGTCGCGAGCGCCGCGGCGCAGGCAGCGGTCGAGCCGCCGAAGGTGGAGAAGAACTCCATGCCGTTGGCGAACGCCGCGGCGATCTCCGGCGTCGTCACCACCGCTCCCATCGGATATCCGTTGGCGATCGGCTTGCCGAGGACGACGATGTCCGGCACCACGCCGTAGCGCTCGAACGCCCAGAAGGTATCGCCCGTGCGACCGAAGCCGGTCTGGACTTCGTCGGCGATGCAGAGTCCGCCGGCGGCGCGCACCGAGGCGTAGACCGCGGGGAAGAAGCCGTCCGGAGGCACGATCTGGCCGCCGACCGACGGCAGCGTCTCGGCGAGGTAGCCGGCGATCTCGCGGCCGCGCGAGCGGGCTTCGGCGATCGTCTCGGCGACGCGTCGGGCGTAGTTGCGGCCCGCCTGCGGATCGTCGGCGCGGAACTCGCCGCGATAGGTGTCGGGCAGCGGCGAGACGTGCACCCAATCGGGCGCGCCGGCGCCGCCGGGGCCGTCGTGCTTGTAGGGGCTGAGGTCGATCAGCGCCGAGGTGTGGCCGTGATAGGCCGCCGCCATGACGACCATGTCGCGCCGGCCGGTCGCTACCCGCGCGAGACGCAGGGCGAGCTCGTTCGCTTCGCTGCCGCTGGCGGTGAAGAAGCAAACCGAGAGCGGTGGTGGGAGCTTCGCCGTCAGCCGGCCGGCGTAGGTCAGGATCTTCTCGTGCAGGTAGCGTGTGTTGGTGTTGAGCAGCGCCAGCTGCTCGGCAACCGCCTGCACCACGCGCGGGTGGCCATGGCCGACGTGCGGCACGTTGTTGTAGGCGTCGAGATAGGGCTGCCCCTTGGCGTCCCAGAGCCAAGCGCCGGCGCCGCGGACGACTTCAAGCGGTGCGCGATAGGCGAGGCTCAGGTTGCCGCCGAGGAGTGTCCGCCGCCAGCTGGCGAGCTCCGCGGTCTTCGGCCGCGGGCGCGGAAAGAGGTTCGCGGGAACCCTGGCCACAAGATTCGGATCGGGGCAGAGGGAGAGCCAGAGGGCACGCTCGGAGGGCCGGCAGGAGCCGATGAAGTCGCCTTCGTTGCCCAGCATGTCGACGACGATCTGCAGGTGCAGGTGCGGCGGCCAATTGCCGTTCACCGGGAAGTCGCCCAGGGTAGCGAGGCGTTCGCCCTTGCGGAACGCCCTGCCGGGATGGAGTCCGGCGAGCGACTCGAGGCTCAGATGCCCGAAGAGGGTGTGGAAACGAAGCTCTCCGTGCTCGTCCTGGACCCGGTGCTCGAGGACGATGCACGGGCCGTAGTCGAACGGCGCGGCGTTGTTCGCGAAGCTGTGCACGACCCCGTCGAGCGGCGCCGTGACGACCGCACCGGCAGGCTGAAAGATGTCGAGCCCGAGGTGAACTGTGCGCCATTCGTCGCGCTCGTCGCCGCGATGACGATAGGCGGCGCTCGAGTAGACCGGCCGCGCCTCGTCGTAGCCGCCGATCCCCGCCTCTGCCCCCGCCGCGCGAATTCTTTCGAACACCTGCACCGTCCATCGGCTGACATCGTCGCGCTCGGCGGGCGAAGCGAGCTCGGAGCTCGCGGCGCTCCAGTCGACGTAGACCAGTGGCGCCGTCGCGAGATCGGGCGCGACGATCGGCGCGAGCTCGGCGCAATGGCGCTGCAACCAGGCGACGACGCGGCCAGAGTCCGGATGCGCCGCCAGGCCGCAGGCGGCGCGCCAGGCATAGAGCGTGCGCTGCGGCGATTCGGCGGAGAGTCGCTCGAGCAGCGCCCAGGCGGGGCGCTCGCTGATCGTCAGGTAGTCGTTGTCGGGCTCGACGGTGCGCTGGTAGGCCGAGTTGGTCACGCTGACGCAGAGGCGCAGGCAGACGAGCGCCTGCAGGAGCTCGAGCTCCTCCGCCAGCAGCGGATGCACCGCGTGATAGCCGGCGAGCATATGACCGATGCCGGTCACCGGGTCGCGGAGGTCCATAGCGGCGTAAGCGGCGGCGATCGCCGGTTCGCAGACGATGTTGGAGTAGCAGAGGTCGCCGAAGTCGATGACGCCCGAGACCCGCGCCGCGGCCCCTTCTCCTGTGATGACGATGTTGTTGTCGTTGGCGTCGTTGTGGATCACTCCCTGGCGCAGCCGATCGAGCGCCGGAAGCACGCGGGCGTCGAAGTCGTCGAGCCAGCGCTCGACGAGCGCGCGCCGCGCGGGCTCCACGAGGCAGTCGAGATAGCCGCGGATCCAGCCTGCCTGCCGCAGATCCCATTTGAGCTCGCGGCGCGCGGCCGCGGGCGCGAAACCGTCGAGACCGCGATCGATCGCCCCCAGCATCGCGCCGAGGCTTTCGAGCAGCGACCCGCGCCGTCGCGTCGGGGCGCCAAGCTCGGACCACAGGCGCCCGGGCAGAAAAGTGAGCAGGCGCACCCA
>JBDSRU010000511.1:0-6592 GCA_039929145.1 Thermoanaerobaculia bacterium | reverse complement strand
GGTGGCCGCCGCGCGCGACTTCTTCGCCGAGCCTGGTCGGCGCCAGTGATCGAAAACCGGTCGGCCTGAGCCACCATGACTCTCGGGCAGGCTTTTCTCCTCCTCTCTGGCGGCAGCCTCTTCCTGGGGCTATTCCTGGCTCTCTTCCTGGCGACCCAGGGAGGTCGGGCGGCGCGGTCCCAGAAGATCCTGGGGCTGCTCATCCTTGCCTGCGCGCTCAACGCGGCTCATCCGGTCCTGACGCGGGTGTGGGTCGCCTCGAACGGCCGGTCGGAGCAGCTCTTCGAGCCCATGCAGTTCCTGTTGGCCCCCCTGATGACGGCCTACGCCGCTTCGCTGGTGCGCGGCGGCTTCGCGCTGCGCGCCCGGCACCTTCTCCATCTTCTACCTACCCTCCTTGCGGGAGCCTTGGCGGCGCGTTTCACGGTCCACGGCAGCCGCTCAACCTGGATCGCGGCCGCGCTCTGGGGATTGCTGTCCATTCAGATGGTGGGTTACCTCGTACCGACGGTTCGCCTGCTCCGTCGCTACCACGAGTCGCTCAAGGCTCGCGTCTCCAACCTCGAATACGTCGACCTCGACTGGCTCCGCTGGTTCTTCCTCGTCGTCGTCGTCTCGTGCCTCGTCGCCTGGGGGGTGCTTCTGATGTTGCTGCACGCACTCCCCCCCTTGCCCTTGCGCTACGGCGTTTCGCTGGCGATGACCGGAGCGGTTTGGGTGCTGGGCTACCGGGGTCTGCGTCAGAAGGTTCCGGAGACTCCGCTCCCCCGCGAGGACGCCGAGCAGACGGCGGCGGCGCGCCTGCCGGTGGCGAGTCCCGAGTCTCTGGCGCTCAAGAACACCCTGCTGGAGCTGCTGGAGCGAAAACGGCCCTACCTCGAACCCGAGCTCGGCCTGGACGACCTGGCCCGGCTCCTCGAGGTACCCCGAAATCAGCTTTCCGCGGTCATCAATCAGGAGCTGGGCTTGAACTTCTACGATCTGGTGAACGGCTATCGCGTCCGGACGTTCCGCTCCCTTCTCGCGGACCCCGGCAAGCGCGACGAGAAGCTCCTGACCCTGGCCTTCGAGGCGGGGTTCAACTCGAAGCCCACCTTCAACAAAGTCGTGCTCAAGCAGACCGGCAAGACGCCGTCGCAACTTCGCCAGGAGGAAATCGAGTCTCGATCGTCCCGTTGAGACGACAGGCCGCGCGAATCGCCGTAGGTTGCCCCGGTCGCAACCAACCCAAGGAGCGCACGGCGATGCGAAGTTCGGAACTCATCAGGCTCGACAGAGTCTCCCTGACCTACCGCTCGGGGGAAACCCAATTCCAGGCACTGAAGAACATCGATCTCACGGTCGGTGCCGGGGAACACCTGGCCATCGTGGGCCCATCCGGGAGCGGCAAGTCGTCGCTGCTCAACATGATCACCGGCATCGACCACCCCAGCCAGGGCGAGGTCGTCGTCGATGGGACCTCGATCCGCGCCCTCAAGGAGGGGCCCCTCGCGCGCTGGCGGGGAAAGACCGTCGGAATCGTCTTTCAGTTCTTTCAGCTCATTCCGACCCTCACCGTCCTGCAGAACCTGCTGCTCGCCATGGAGCTCGTCGCCGTCGTGCCCAAACGGGACCGTCGCCCCAGGGCGGAGGCGCTCCTGGCACGGGTCGGGATCGCCGCCCAGGGGGGCAAGCTCCCGGACGAGCTCTCCGGAGGGGAGCAGCAGCGGGCGGCCATCGCGCGGGCCCTGGCCAACGATCCGCCGCTCCTCGTCGCCGACGAGCCCACGGGAAACCTCGACAGCCGGAACGCTGATCTGGTGCTGGGGGTGCTCCACGACCTCGTCCAGACCGGGAAGACCGTCCTCGTAGTGACCCACGAACGCAACGTGGGAAGCCTCTTCGCGCGCGTCGTCACGCTGCGGGACGGCAGCATCGTCAGCGACGAAGCGAGGAAGGCATGAGCTCTCTGACCCGCAAGGCATGGCAGGACGTTCGAGCGGGGGGCGCGAGGTCCCTTCTCGTCGCCTTCGCTCTCGTTCTCGGACTCTGGGGCCTGGGATCGGTTCTGGTCGCCTACCGCATCCTCAGTCACGACCTGCAGGAGAACTTCCTGCGCACTCTCCCGGCTCACGCTGTCCTGACTTTCGAGCCGGCGAGCCCCCTCGACCTCGCAAGCGTCCGGAGCCGCGCCAACGTCGAGTCGGCCGAACTTCGAGACCTCGCCCTGCTCCGGGTCGAGGTTCGCCCGGACGAGTGGATTCCGCTCTGGCTCTACGGAGTCGAGAACTTCCGTAGCATGGAGCTCGCCCGCGTGACTTCCCAGGAGGGCGCCGCGATCCCGCCCGAGGGCGCCATGCTGATCGAGCGCAATGGCCGGCTCATCTCGACCCTGAACACGGGAGTCGGCGCCCGGGTACGGAGCCAGGACCGCATCGTGGAGATCCCAGTCGCCGGCATCGTCTTCGATCCGGCGCAGGCCCCCGCGACGCAGGATCACTTCATCTACGCCTACAGCGACCGCGCGACGGTCGCCCGAGTCAGCGGCGAGGAGTCCGGGCGGCGGCTCGTCGTCCGCTTCCGCGACGTTCACACCAAGGCCGACGTCGAGCGCGCGGCAGCTGACCTGGCGGCGGACCTCGCGGCGCCCGTCGCGGCCACGGGCCGCTCCGCCGTCAAGGTGACCGTGCCGGCGTTTCTCGAACACCCGCACCAGTGGCAGCTCGACACCCTCCTCGGCATGCTCGGCAGCATCGGGCTCCTTGCCTTCCTGTTGAGCTCGGTCCTGGTGAGCCAGGCCGTGGCGGCCCTGCTGGCGAAACAGGTGCGGCAGATCGGCATCCTCAAGGCGATCGGCGCCTCCCGGCGCCAGCTCGCGGGGATCTTCTCCCTCTACCTAGCATTCTTCGCCGTCGCCTCGGGCCTGGTAGCGATCCCGCTCGCGATTCTCACGGGCTACGGCTTCTCCTACTTCTGCGCCGGCATCCTGAACGTCGAGATCCTCACGACGCGCCTGCCTGGAGAGACGCTCGCGCTCCTGGTTCTTGCCGCTCTTGTCTTGCCCTTTCTCTTCGCGGGGCCGACGCTCGCCAAGGCGAGCCGGATCAGCGTCCGCAAGGCCTTGGCCGGGAGGCGAATCGAGCGGCGGTCCCGGGTGACCGGGCGAACCGTCATGACCGTCGCGGCCACGGCCATGGGAGTCGCGATCTTCAGCACCGGTTTCAACATTCGTCAGAGTCTGTTCGACTTTCTCGCCACCACGAGGGACTCCATGCGCTACGACGTTCAGGTCGTCCTCGCCGAGCCGATGGCGACCGACGCCTTCTCGAGGGTCTTCGCCGCCGTGGGTGGCGTGGAGCGCGCCGAGATGTGGAGCGGAGGAAGAGGAGTGCTCCAGACCCGGGTCGCCGGGACCGACGACGGCGTCGGTATCGTCGCGCTGCCTCTGGACTCGGAGATGGTCTCGTTCAGGATGCGCTCCGGGCGCTGGCTAGCACCGTCCGACGCGCCGGAGATCGTCATCAACCAGGCGGCGCTCCCGCTCTTTCGCCAGCCCAAAGTCGGCCAGCCGCTCGCCCTGCGCATCGCCGGTGACGAACGGCGCGCGACTCTGGTCGGGATCGTCGAGGAGATCGATCTCCCGAAGGTCTACCTCGCCGACACGCTTTACGCGCGGTGGGCGAATCCCTCGGGCGAGGTCAACACGCTCCTGCTCACGGCGAAGGACCGAAGCTTCCAGGGGGTGATGAGCCTGAAGCGGGCAGTCGAGGGGGCCATCGCGAGCTCCAGCCTCAAGGTCTCGTACGTGATGTCCCAGGCCGAGCGGACGAAGATCATCGCCGATCATCTCAACATCATCCTGATGGTGCTCCTGACTCTCTCGTTTCTCGTGCTCTGGGTGAGCGCCCTCGGAATGGCCTCCACCACCTCGATCACCGTCCTCGAGCGAACTCGCGAACTGGGCGTTCTGCGCGCCATCGGCGCGACTCCCGAACGGATTCTCGGCATGCTCGTGGCGGAGGGCTTGGCGACAAGCGCGGCAGGCTTGGTCCTCGGGCTGATCCTCTCCAGGCCGCTGACCGGCCTGGCCGCGTCCTTCTTCGGCAGTCTCATGCTGGGCGAGGGGACCGTCCTGCGTAGCGCCCACAGCACCACCGGCTTGGTGACGACCGTGGCGGTTTCGGTTCTGTTCGGATACCTGGCCAGCCGCCTCCCGGCGGCGGGGGCGATCCGCATCACGATCCGACGGGCCCTCGCTTACGAGTAGCGCCCCGGCGAGGGAGCTTGGCGCCCGCGCTGGTCGCCACCTCCGGCTTGGACGCCATCGCCGAGTGGCGCGTAAGAGTGAAGGAGAGCAGGGCGCAAACTACCGCCTCCTACCTCTTCAACCCTCCTTCAGGCCTCGCGCGTGGCGAGGCCTTTTTTTTGTCCGCGAGGTCGGGCTAGAGCCACTTGCGACGGCGGAACCAGGCGACCATGCCGATCGCCACCACCACCATGGTTCCCAGGACCGCGAAATAGCCGTTCGGAGAGCGCAGTTCGGGCATGTTCTCGAAGTTCATGCCATAGACGCCGGCGATGAAGGTGAGCGGCAGCATGATCGCCGAAAACAGCGTGAGCACCTTCATGATCTCGTTGGTGCGCTGCGAGACCACCGAGAGGTAGGTGTCCTTCACGTTCGACAGCTGGTCGCGCTGCTGATCGACCGCGTCGGTGAGGCGCAACACATTCTCCAGCGTGTCGCGGAAATTGAGCGAGGCGGTGGCGTCGAAGAGGGTGTCGCGCGAGTTCGCGAGGTGGTTGAAGACCGAGCGGTGGGGCAACATGGACCGCCGCAACATGCCGAGCTTCCGCCGTAGATCGAGGATGGTCTGGAGCTGTTCGCGCTGGGGGTCGCGCAGCACCTCCTGTTCGAGCGCCTCGATGCGGACGCCGATCTCGTCGACCATCGGAAAGAAGAGGTCGATCAACTCGTCGCAGATGCTCCACAGGAGTTGAACGACGCCACCCGGAAGCGCGCGGCCGGTCTCCTCGACCCGATCCCGGACCACCTGCACGCTGCGCAGCGGCTTGCGGTGAATGGTGACCAGCAGATTGGCGCGCAGGAAGGCCGCGAGCTTCAGGGTCTGCAACTCATCGGTCACCTTGTCGTCGTTGAAATCGATGCCGCGGACGATGACGAAGAGATGGTCGGAGTACTCCTCGACCCGGGGCTGGTGGAACAGGGTGAAGGTGTCCTCGATCGCCAGGGGGTGGAAATTCTGCTCGCGCAGGAGTTTCTCGGCCGACTCGCTCTCGCCATCGAGGTCGATCCAGCCGGCGATCGCGGGGTCGAGAGCCCGGGCAAGGAGCTCAGCGCCGCCGCAGACCACGGCGCCGTCGTCGCTGAAAAGCATGATGCGAATCATCCTCGGGAAATTATCACGCGTTCCGGAGCGGACACCTGCAGCCCCGGGCCTTCAGGGTCGATCGTCCGGGCCTTCCGGGTTTGCGGGCCCCTCCGGTTCTCCCGGCGGAGGACCGTCGCGCGGGTCGCCCCGGTCCCGGCCGCGCTCGCGGCGGGCTCCGAAGCGCGGGCGCAGACCCTCGCCGGGAGGGAGGGGCGGGCCTGGCGGGCGTGGACCGGCGACCGCGGATCCGAACCGTTCGACGAAGCGCAGGTACTCGCGCTCCGCCGGGCCATCGAGCACCTCGCGGGCCGCGAAGACGTTCGCGACCAGCGCCCGGTCGAGGGCTTCCTGTTCGCGCAGTACGCCGGCAAGGAGCGCCTCGACCCGCGCGCGATCGGGCTCCGGCGAGATGAGCTCCAGTCGGAGGTCGCGCCGCGCGTCGTCGATCCGACGACGGCCAGCGTGAACCCGCTCCGCCAGCTCCCGCTGCAGACGAAGGAAACTCTCGCGAGCCGAGCCGGTGAGCTCGAGGCGATCCGCGAGCCGTGCACCGTCGCGGCCCGGCGGCCGATCGCTGTGCTCGCGGGCGCGCTCGGCGAGCATCCGGTGTCGGGCGATGCCCATCCCGAGCAGGCCACAGTTGACGCCCACCGAGAGCAGCAGCGCGAGAAAGATCCAGTTCCGTCTCACGGTCTGGTCGCCGGGGAGTCGACACCAACGGGCGTTTCG
The DNA here is from genome assembly GCA_039929145.1 of Thermoanaerobaculia bacterium. GTDB lineage: Bacteria > Acidobacteriota > Thermoanaerobaculia > Multivoradales > JAGPDF01 > JAGPDF01. The sequence goes on along the minus strand of JBDSRU010000511.1, from coordinate 494 downwards.
CTGGCGGACTCGAGCGTCGTCTCCGGCGTCGAGAGCGCCGCTAGATACTCCTCCGAAAGCGAAGTCGTCGTCCAGGAGTCGGGCACCGAAGCCGTTGTTTCGAAGGCGTCGGTGCCGGGGGCGAGACTGCTGCCGAGGGCGATGCCGGCGAGCAGGGCGGCGGCCGCCGCGGCGCGCATCCAACCCGCAGTGAGGAGCGGCGCGTCGGAACGCTCGCGCTCCGCCTTGAAGAGACGCGCCGTCCGGCGGGCGAAACCCTCCTGCAAGACAGGAGCGGGAGGCAGCTCGAGCGCCACCCAGACCGCCTGCCAGTTCTCGGGCGGAGGCTCCCCGACTTTCGCCACGGCCGCAGTGATCGCCGAACGTTGCGCCCGCGGCGCTGGAACGGCCGCATCCACGGACTCGAAGTCGGGTGCGAGCACCGTCCGCACCCAGCGCGCAGCCGCCCTCTCCTGCTCGAGGCGATTCATCCCACTCCCCCTTCCCTGACTGGA
>JBDSRU010000510.1:0-5904 GCA_039929145.1 Thermoanaerobaculia bacterium | reverse complement strand
CATCTCGGCGAGCTCTGCCGGCGTTTGCCGTGGCAGCGAGCGGATGAACACCACGAGCTCCCAGCTCGATTCGTCGTTCGCCGGATCGTCGTCGACGAAGCCGGGCATGCCGGTCAGCCGGACGCCGTTCTCGATGATCCAGAAGAGCTCGCCGTCGGCGAGCTCCTGGGTCGCCGCGACCGTCATGTCGGGAGCGCGGGGGAACATCCTCCGCCCGTAGATCGTGTTGCCTTTGCCGTCGTTGCCGTGACAGGTCGCGCAGTGGTCCGCGAAATGCGCCCGGCCGGAGGCGAGAGCTTCCGTGCTCGCCGGAACGGGATTCGGCAACCCGCGCGCTCGCCTCGGGATCAGCAGGTGCCGGGCCGCACGCGCGAGTCGGATCTCTACCGTCGAAGGGTCCTGGTGGACCGAGATTCCCTGGACGACGAGGCCGACTCCGGCGAGCAGTGCGCCGGCGCCCAGAAGGGCCAACAACAAGAGACTGAATCGGCCAAAGCGCTTCACTCAGCACCGCCGGGATCAGGGTCGCTGGAGGCATGGCCGTCGTGGCCGCCGCTGGGAGCCTCGGGCGCGGGACCTGCAAGCCACTCGTCCGCCAGACCTTGCGGCAACTCCCCGCTCTTCCACGCTACCGTTCCCTTCGGGTGGTCGAACCACCCCGGATCGGCGTAGCTCTCGAGCCCTTCGCGGACCTTCAAGACGGTGAACATCCCGCCCATCTCAAGCGGCCCGAACTGGCCTTCGCCGGTCATCATCGGCAGGGTGTTCTCCGGCAGGGGGTGAAACTTCGCGTGCTCGGCATGCTCGGCCATGCCACTGTCGCCCATCGCCATGTAGCCCTTCACCAGTCGCGACAGCTTCCGGCCCGCCGCCTTGGTGTCGGCGCCGACGGGATTGGGCAGGTCGTGCCCCATCGCGTTCATCGCGTGGTGGGTCTTGTGGCAGTGGAGCGGCCAGTCGCCAGGAGCGTCGGCGACGAACTCGACCGCGCGAGTCTGTCCGGCGACGCTGTTGAGAGTCGTATCGGGAATCCAGGCCGTCTTCGGAACTTGCCCGCCGTCGGTCTCGACCACCCAGAAGCGGTGCCCATGCAGATGGATGGGATGGCTGGTCATCGAGAGGTTCGCGAGGCGCAGGCGGACCCGGTCGTCCTGGCGCACGACCAGGGTCGAGGTTCCAGGAAACGAGCGACCGTTGAAAGTGAAGAGGTCAAAATCGAGCATCACCATCGGATCCGGCCGGTACTCGCCGGGATGGATCGCCCACATGTGCGGCAGGATGCAAAAGTCACGGTCGGCCGGCCGATCCTCGCCGAGGAAGTTCGGGCGCTTCGGATGGACGATGAAGAAGCCCATCATTCCGAGGGCCATCTGTATCATCTCGTCGGCATGCGGGTGGTACATAAACGTGCCGTGCTGCCGGAGCTGAAACTCGTAGACGTAGGTCTCTCCGGGCTGGATGTGGGGCTGCAGCAGGCCGCCGACGCCATCCATGCCGTTGGGCAGAAAGATGCCGTGCCAGTGGATCGTCGTGTGCTCGGGCAGGTGATTGGTGACGAAAATGCGCACCCAGTCGCCTTCGACCGCCTCGATCGTCGGACCTGGCGTGCCACCGTTGTAGCCCCAGACCTTGACGACCATACCGGGAGCGAATTCGTGCACGACCTCGTGCGCGACGAGGTGGAACTCTTTCCACACTCCGTTGCGCCGCCACTTCGCGGTGACGCCGTCGGGGGTGGTCACCGGCGTATAGCCGAGCTCGCGTCGCGCGGCGCGCACTTCCGCCAGTAACGGTGGCGGAGGAAGGTCTCGGCGGACGGCGACCAGAGTTCGCGGGCCGGGCGCGGAATCCGTCGCCGCGTCCATGCCAGGCATGGACTGCATTCCCGGCATTCCTGGCATTCCCGGCATGGTGGCCTCGGGTGGCGGGGCCGGTGGCGCAGCTCCATGGCCGGCATGCGGATCGGTAACCTGCCCGAAGGCCTTGCCATGGCTCACCACTACGGCCGTTCCGCCCAGGAGAGCAGCTCGAGTCATCCAATCGCGACGCGTCAGCATCAGTGGGACTCCTTATGCGCTTGCGGCGAAAGATCGCTCGCCTCGCCGCGAGCAGGTTCGGACGAGCCCAGCCTTCCGCCACCGACCGCGCGTTCCAGCTCGGCGCGAGCTATCCAATAGCCCTCCAGGGCCTCGACATGTCGCCGCTCGCTCTCGAGCTCCGCCTGCCTCGCGACGACGAGGTGGAAGGTTCCGATCAGCATCGCGTTGTATTCACGCAGCGTGAGGTCCAGAACTTCACGGCGCAGGGGAAGGAGGTCTTCGCGAAAAATCTTCTCCTGGTCGAAGGCCGCGGCGAGATCGGACGCTTTTTCGCGCACTTCGGACCGCGCCCCATCTTCCAGCCCACGCAGCTGCCAACGGGCGCGCGCCAGCTCGGCATCGAGACGGGCGACGGAGGCCTTGCCGGTGTCGAAGAGCGGCAGACGAAGGGAGACGATCGGCCCTGTCAGATGAACTCCGTCTGGTTCGGTCTCGCGTTCGACACCCACTTCGACACCGAGCGGAAAAAGGCGCGTTCGCCGCTTCAGCGCCAAGGCTCTCGACAGGGCGTCGACCGCCCAGCGCGCCGCCGCGAGATCCAGCCGCGACGCCAGTGCTTGTCCTTGCAGTACTTCCAGGTCGACGTTCAACGGCTCGAGTTCGCCCAGGGTGTCGGCAGTCCAGGCCTCCCGCGAAGCGAGTCCGGTCGCTCGCAAGACGGCCTCGCGCCGACGAGCGGCTTCCGCCTGCGCCCAGCCGAGCTGCGCTCGCGCTTCAGCCCAGGAGGCACCGGCATTGGCGCGTTCGAGGCTGGTGATGTTGCCGGCGACGAACAGCGCTTCTGCGTAGTCGAGCGCTGCTTGATCGATCTCGGCGATCGGCCCGAGACTCCGCACCATCTGCTCGCCAGCCTGCAAGCGAATGAGTGCGATGCGGGCTCCGGCCGCGGTCGCGAGGATCGCCTGCCCGACCTCGAGCTTGACGCGCTCGAGCTCGGCCTCCGCGAGCTTCCGCCGCAGCGGTTGTACGAGAAGGTCGACAAAGTCGGTCACCAGCGAAACGGTGCGAATCTGCTGCCCTCCGCCGGAGATCGAGGTGAACGAAAGGCCGGGATTCGAAAGGCGCGTCGCTTGCGCGAGATCCGCCTGGGCGATCCCAAGCTCCTCGAGGCGAGCCTGGAGGAAGGGGTTCCGCAACAATGCGACCTCAGCCGCTCCCTCGGCGGTGAGCGGCGCGGCGAGCAACTCTTGCACCCGGGTCTCGATGCGCGCCGAAGCGGCATCGTCCGGGCGGAATGGGACCTCTCCCGGATGCCGACCGGCGACGATCTTCGCCGTCGCTTCGAAGGCGCCCCGTGGCTGGGTCGTGGCGCAGGCGGCGAGGACGCCCATTCCGAGAAACACAGTGCCAAGTCGAAGAGCGGCGCTCATCGCGACCTCCGGAGGATTTCCGTCATAGTTTCGCTCCGCGCAGGCGCAGCGCGTTGCCGATGACTGACACCGAGCTGAAAGCCATCGCCGCCGCCGCGACGATCGGCGACAGCAGCAGCCCGAAGAACGGATAGAGGATGCCGGCGGCGAGCGGAATGCCGGCCGCGTTGTAGATGAAGGCGAAGAACAGGTTCTGGCGGATGTTCCCCATCGTGGCGCGCGACAGCTGGCGCGCGCGCACGATGCCTCTGAGGTCGCCCTGCACCAGCGTCACGCCGCCACTCTCCATCGCCACGTCGGTGCCGGTGCCCATGGCGATGCCGACCTGTGCCTGGGCGAGCGCCGGAGCGTCGTTGATGCCGTCGCCCGCCATCGCGACAAAGCGCCCCTCGCTCTGCAGGCGCTTGACGACCTCGACCTTCTGGTCCGGCAGCACCTCGGCAATCACCTCGTCGAGGCCGAGGCGCTTCGCTACCGCGTCGGCGGTCGTCCGGCTGTCGCCGGTGAGCATGACGATCCGGATCCCTTCCGCGTGCAGCGTTCGTATCGCCTCGAGGCTCGACTCCTTGATCGGATCGGCGACACCGACCAGCCCGGCGAAGCGCCCGTCGACGGCGACGAACATCACCGTCTGACCGTCGCCGCGCAGCGCCTCGGCGCGAGCCTCGAGCTCGCCCACGCTCACCGCGAGGTCGTTCATCAGCGCGAGATTCCCGAGCGCCACGGCGCGATTCCCGACCTTCCCGCGAACTCCCTTGCCGGTGACCGACTCGAAACCCTGCGCCTCCTCGAGCACCAACTTGCGCTCGCCGGCGCCAGCGACAATCGCCGCCGCGAGCGGATGCTCGCTGCCACGCTCGAGGCTCGCCGCAAGACGCAGGAGTTCTGCCTCGTCGAATCCCGCGCTCGGGGTCAGCGTGACCAGCTTCGGCTTGCCTTCAGTCAGCGTCCCCGTCTTGTCGACGACCAGCGTGTCGACCTTGCGTAGCGTCTCGATCGCCTCGGCGTTGCGAAACAGAACCCCCATCGAAGCGCCCTTGCCGGTCGCCACCATGATCGACATCGGCGTCGCGAGCCCCAGAGCACAGGGACAGGCGATGATGAGAACGGCCACGGCGTTGATCAGCGCATGCGCCATTCGCGGCTCGGGGCCGACCAGCGCCCAGACCCCAAAGGTCAACACCGAGATCCCGATCACCACCGGCACGAACCAGCCGGCGACAACGTCCGCCAGCCGCTGGATCGGCGCCCGGCTGCGCTGGGCCTGGGCTACCATGGCGACGATGCGCGCGAGGAGGGTCTCCGAACCCACTTTTTCGGCGCGCATGATCAGCGCGCCGCTGCCGTTGACCGTCGCTCCGACGACTCTGTCGCCGGGGTGCTTTTCGACCGGGATCGGCTCCCCGGAGACCATCGACTCGTCGATCGAGCTGGCGCCCTCGAGGACGAGACCGTCGACCGGGACTTTCTCCCCCGGGCGAACCCGCAAGCGCTCCCCGACCTGGACCGCCTCGAGCGGCACGTCTTCCTCGGTCCCGTCGTCGCGCAGGCGGCGCGCCGACTTCGCCGCCATTCCGAGGAGCCGGCGAATCGCCGCGCCCGTTTCACTGCGGGCCTTGAGCTCGAGCACCTGACCGAGAAGGACGAGGACGGTGATCGCCGCGGCCGCCTCGAAATAGACCCCGACGCCGCCGTCCGCCTCGCGAAAGGCCGCCGGGAAAATCCGCGGGAAGAGCGTCGCCACGACGCTGTAGAGATAGGAGACGGCCACGCCCAGGCCGATGAGCGTGAACATGTTGAGGCTGCGGTTCTTGACCGAAACCACGGCGCGAACGTAGAACGGCCACGCCGCCCATAGGCAAACCGGCGTCGCCAGCGCCAGGCCCAGCCAGTTTCGCAGCGCCGGCGAAAGCCAATGCCCGAAGTCGAGGCCGACGACCATTCCCATCGTCAGCACCATCGTCGCGGCGGCGAGCGGCACCGAGATCCAGAAACGCCGCTTCATGTCGACGTACTCGGGGTTGGGACCCTCTTCGACCGTAACGTTGCGCGGTTCGAGCGCCATGCCGCAGATCGGGCAGCTCCCGGGGCCGTCGCGCACGATCTCCGGATGCATCGGGCAGGTCCACTCGGTCTTCGTCGCGAGCGCGGCCGGCAGCTCGGGCTCGAGCGCCATGCCGCACTTCGGGCAGGCAGCCGGAACCTCGCTCTCGACCTCGGGGTCCATCGGGCAGATCCACTTCGTTCCCGCCGGCACGGCTTCTGGCGGCACGGCCTCTGGGGGCAAAACGGGCGAGCTCCCCATTGCCTCCCGGTGCCCACCCACGAACTTTTCCGGGTTGGCTTCGAACTTGGCCTTGCAGGAGCCGGAGCAGAAGAAATAGATCTGGCCGGCGTGCTCCGCGCGGTGCCTGGCCGTGGCCGGATCGACCGTC
>JBDSRU010000509.1:0-2893 GCA_039929145.1 Thermoanaerobaculia bacterium | reverse complement strand
CTGGAGCGGGCCGGTGGCCTACCTCTCGGACAGCAAATACACGCTGGTGCTGGCGCAGAACATCCTCGCCGGGCGCGGATTGGAGCTCGACCGCTACTTCGATGCGACGGCGACCCCGCCGCCGGCGCTTTCCTATCAGCTGCGTCAGCACGATGGCCATGTCTACCTCGCCTATCCGAACGCCAACGCCTATCTCTCCCTGCCGTTCGTGGCGCTGCTCAACCGGTGCGGGCTCTCGCCGGTCGACAGCCGCGGCGCCTACGATCTCGTCGCCGAGACCCGCATGCAGCGAATCGTCGCCTGCGGCCTCGCCGCCGCGTTGACGGCGCTGCTCTACCTCGGATTCCGGACGTTCACCTCCGTGCTGGTGAGCGCCGCGGCAGCGCTGATCGCAAGCCTGGGGAGCGTCGTGCTGAGCAACCTGACGCGGGCGCTGTGGACCCAGACCTGGGCGGCCCTGCTTGTCGGCCTGTTGAGCTGGGAGCTCCTGCGCGACCAACGGCATCGCGGTGGATTGCGCCCTGCGGTCGTGGGAAGCGGTCTCGCCTGGCTGGCCCTCGTGCGCCCGCCGGCTCTGCTCATCGTCGTTGGCGTACTCGGCTATCTGCTCATGCAGCGCCGGGAGCTTCTCGCGCGGACGCTGCTCTGGATGGCGCCCTGGTGCGCTCTTGTCGGCGCGGTGAATCTCTCCACCTTCGGAACGCTGCGCCAGCCAACCACCTACGAGGTGGCGACACTCTTCAGCCTCGAAGGCTGGTGGCCCCGCACCGGCTACGTGCTCGCTTCGCCTTCGCGCGGTCTCCTGATTTTCATGCCCTGGGTCCTGCTGGTGCTGCTGGCTCTCCTTTGCTGGAGAAGGCTGCCGGCGCGCCCGGTGATGGCGATGGCGCTCCTCGCGACCGCCTCCTATCTCGCCATGCTCGCCTCCTACACGCAGTGGATCGGCGGCCAGAGCTACGGTCCGCGCCTCTGGGCGGAGGTCGTGCCGCTGGTCGCGCTGGCCGCGACCGGCGGTTGGGTGGCAGCGCGCGCGACGCTGCGCGGTCCGGCCCGGGGGTTCGTGCTGGCGTTTGCGATCCTGTCCTCGAGTTGGTCGCTCTTCGTGCACGCCCGGGGTGCCTTCGCGCCCGAAACGCACCGTTGGAATCGCTACCTGTCGACGCGCGAATCGAGGTTGAAGGTGATTCACGACTGGAGCCGGGCCCAGTTTCTCGAGGGCCTCCGCGAGCCGCCGCCGGGTCCGCCGCAGCCATGAGCAGTGTCGCGGCGATCCTGGCGTTCGGCGGCGCGCTCTTCTGCAGCTTCGCCGGCTGGGGGCGGATCGCTGCCTGGCTGCTGCGCGTGACCGTCGCCTGGAGTCCGCGCGGTCCCCTGTCGAGCCTCGGCCTGGCCGCGGTGCTGGCGATCTTCGCGGCGCTCAACGCGGCGCACGCTCTCGTGCCGGCAGCGTACGCGCTGCTGTTCGGGATCGGACTGGCAGGGTTCGCGGTCGGCGTTCCGCGCTGGGTCGCCGCGGCGCGCCGGGAGGGCGTGCCGTTCGTCCGCAGGAGCGGGCTCGTTCTGCTGGCGCTCGTTCTCGCTCTGCCGGCGATGACGAGTTCTCTCGATTCTCCCGGCTACAACCGGCACGACGACGCGCACGCCTACATGTTGGCGGTGAAGCGGGTGCTCGATACCGGCACCATCGGCAGCGACCCGTTCAACTTCCGGCTCACCGCTGCCGGGGCTGGAGCGACCGCGACGCTTCAGGCGCCCGCCGTGGCGCTTTTTGGCTGGCGCGCGATCTGGGTCGTCGACCAGGGAGTGGGGATGCTCCTGCTGCTCGCGGCGCTGTTCCATTTCTCCGGCCGGCGGCAGGTGCGGTGGCCGATGGTCGTCGCGATGCTGGTCGGGTTCTTCGGACTCTGCGTGCGCGACATCGCCAACGTCACCAGCTTCTATCTGACGCTCGCGCTGCTTCTGGCGCTCTCTGAGCTGCTCGCCGAGCGCGACGACCGCTCCTGCGGGACGGGAATCGTCATCGGGCTGATGCTCGCGGCCCTCGCGGCGATGAAATACACGCCGCTGCCGCTGGCGCTCCTGCTCGTGGCCGCGACCCTGATCCGCCACCGGCCATGGGACTGGCGGGAACGGGCCAAGCAGGCGACTTCGATCCTGCTCGCTTGCGGCCTGCCACTGCTGCTCTGGTACGCGCCTCACTTCGGAAGGGCGGCGATGCTTCTGCCGCTGGAACACGGCTCCGGGCCGGATCAGGTCAGCGCCGGCTATCTCATCTGGTGGACCTTCACGGCTCCCGACCTGCTCATGACGCTCGGACCCTGGGCGGCGCTCCTGGTCCTCGGCCTCTTGGCGATCGTCGCCCTGCGCGGCCGCGAGGAGCGGCTCGAGGCACTCGCCCTGGTCGGCGTGGTGGCGGCCGGGTGCCTCGCCACGACCTGGCTCACCGGCGGCGTGTCGAGCACACGCTTCAACCGGCCGCTCGTCCTGTTCGCCTGCCTGGTCGCCGGAGTTCTGTTCGGTGGGCACGGCTTTGCCTACCGGCGACAGCGGCTCCTCGCGCTCCTCGCCGTGATCGGAGCGTTCGCGCTGTGCCGCAACGTCGATACGCCGCTGATTCCCTGGCACGATTGGAGCCGCGCCGGCGCCGCGCTCTCGAACCCGCTTCCACGCACACCGCCTGCGGCTCAGCTCGACGCCGCAAGGCGGCTCCAGGAGGCCATGCCACCGGGGAGCTCGGCGCTGGTCTGGACTGACAGGCCCTTTCTGCTCGACTTCGCGCGCGACCGGCTCTTCGTCGTCGACTACCCGTTCGCCGCCGGTCCGCGCCCGGGGCTGTGGCGCTGTCGCGATGTCATCTGCCAGTCCGATGCGTTGCGCGAGAAGGCGGTGCGTT
>JBDSRU010000508.1:0-4646 GCA_039929145.1 Thermoanaerobaculia bacterium | reverse complement strand
AGCCGAAGAGCGGGGGACCGGTCATCACCGCATTGTTCGAAGACACCTGCGGCAACCTGATCAACCTGGTCCAGGTGCCGGCTTGAAAGCTTCCGACGCGAGGACGCAAATCACCCTCGCCGTCTCTGCCGAGGAGATCGCGATCGTCCGTGAGCTCTTCCATGAATACCACGCGCAGATCGGCATCGACCTCTGCTTCCAGGGATTCGCACATGAAGTCGAGGGCCTCCCAGGCGAGTACGCCCCGCCTTTCGGCCGACTCTTCCTCGCCGCCCACGACGGCGCTCCCGTCGGCTGCATCGCCCTCCGCGCCGTCGACGCCACACGCTGCGAGATGAAACGCCTCTTCCTTCGCCCCGAAGCAAGGGGCCTCGGCCTCGGCCGTGCCCTCGTCGACCTCCTCCTCGAAGAGGCCCGCGCCATCGGCTACGAAGAGATCGTCCTCGACACCCTCCCGACCCTGGTCGAAGCGCAGCGGATCTACGAGCAGCTCGGCTTCCGCGACATCCCGCCCTACCGGGAAAATCCAGTCTCCGGCGCGCGATACCTCGGCAAGCTCCTCAACCATTGAGCGCCAGCTCCCCAGATTCGCTCAGGCACCGCAATCAGCGCCTCCTCGCGGCCTGTGACCCCTGAACCTGTACCTCAATGGGCTCAGAGTCGAGCTTGCGGACAGTTCGTGACACCTGGCAGTCGAAACTTTCTATCGCCCAAGGATCTCGTCGAGACCTTCGAGGATGCGAGCTAGCTCTTCAGGGGCAACGCGGCCGAGGCGCTTTCCGAGCCGCTCGGTCGACAGTGTCCTGACTTGTCCGATCTTCACCCACGAGCGTTTGGGAAGCCGAACGGAGCGCAGTTCGAGCGTGAGCGGGAATCCTGCCGCGGGCTCACCTGACGTTACCGCGAGGGCAATCACGGTGCCTGAGCGCTGGTTGAAGACGTCGTCGCTGACAACCAGCACCGGCCGAAGCCCGGCCTGTTCATGTCCTCGAGCAGGATCGAGATCAGCCCAGACAATCTCTCCTCTCAGTACTCGGGCCACGCTGGCTCCGAGCCCAGCCAGCTCTCCGCTTCAGCCTGCTCTTCGTCAGGCTTCAGCTTCGCGCATTCCGTCGCCAGGCGTGTGCGCTTCAATCGAGCGAGTTTGTCGCGCACGGCCTCCTGAATCAGCTGGCTCCGGCTTGCGGCGACTCCGCGGGTGACGAGGTCATCAAGCTCTTCAAGGTCGCCTGGGTCGATCGAGATGGCAATCTTGGCGGTGGGCATGACTCGATGGTATCACCACTGGTACTACCTAATCTTACTGCGCTCCGGCGCGCGGCCGCCGTCGACCCCCGATGCCAGGTCTCGATACGATTGCATCCCATGCACGCTTCGATTAGTCGGAGTCTCGCCATAGGAACGGTCTCCACGACGGGCACGAGCTCTTGCCCACCATGACTCCCCCACTCCCTCCGGGACAGCGCGAGCGGCCCGATTTTCCACGCTTCGGGATTTCCAAGTTCGCCAACCGGTTTCCGGATCCGGCCGCGGGTCGCGAGATCCGGGTGACGGGCGAGGTCGAGCGCGAGCTCGCGCTTCCCGACCCACTGGCAGGCCTGCCGCGCGTCGAGCAGGTGAGTGACTTCCACTGCGTCACGACGTGGAGCCGGCGGGGCCTCCACTGGGGCGGCGTGCGCTTTGCCGACTTCTACCGCCAGGTCGTCGAACCGCGCGCCCGCCCGCGTGCGGAGGCGACGTTCGTCTACCTGCGCGGCCAGGACGGCGCCAGAACCGTCCTGCTGCTCGAAGATCTGCTGGCTCCGGATGTGCTGCTCGCCGACACTCTCGACCAAGCGGCGCTCACGGTCGAGCATGGAGCCCCGCTGCGGCTCGTCGTACCCTCGCAGTACGGTTACAAGTCGATGAAGCACCTGTCACGCCTCGAGTTTCACCGCGACGAGAGCGCCTTCCGGCCCTCCGCGTTCCGCTTCATGGATCACCTGCGCGCCCGCGTGGCGCGCGAAGAGCGCGGGCGTGGAGCTCCCGGCTGGCTGCTGCGCTACCTCTATCGGCCGCTCGTCGCGCCGACTGTCGCCCGCTTCTCCAGCGCGATGCGCGCGCGCAGAGCCCTTCACCCCGACTGACCCACGCCGGAGCGCGATCTCGAACGCCGCGATCTTCGCCCCTCGGTCAGAGACCTCGGCCCTTTCGGTGCTGGCTGAATCGGGTCGCGCTGGTATTCGGGTGCGCTAGGATCTGCCAAATTCCTGCTGCTGAAGAAGTCGGGCCGAAGAGTGCCCGGCCGCGCCCATTTCCTGGAGGGGAGAGACCGTGCATCTAGACACCGGCAATACCGGCTTCATGTTGCTCTGTTCGAGCCTGGTCATGTTGATGACGCCAGGATTGGCCTTCTTCTACGGCGGACTGGTCGGGCGCCGCAACGTTCTCGCCATCATGATGCAGAGTTTCGTGTCGATGGGCTGGACGACGATTCTCTGGTGGGCGTTCGGCTTCTCGATGTGCTTCTCCGGCGACATGAAGTCGGGGACGGACTTCTTCGGCATCGTCGGCAACTTCGACTGGCGGTTCCTGCGCAACATCACGCTCGACACGCCCTCGCCGAACGACACCATTCCGATGATCGTCTTCTGCGCTTATCAGATGATGTTCGCGATCATTACCCCGGCGCTCATCACCGGAGCGTTCGCCAACCGCGTCACCTTCAAGGCCTACATGCTCTTCCTGACCGGCTGGCTGGTGCTGGTGTACTTCCCGTTCGTCCACATGATCTGGGGCGGCGGCATCCTGCAGCAGTGGGGCGTGCTCGACTTCGCCGGCGGCATCGTCGTGCACAATATCGCCGGTATCGCGGCGCTCGCCTCGGTGCTCTATGTCGGCAAGCGGCGGCATCCGGATTCAGGTCCGCACAGCATTCCCCTGGTGGCCCTCGGCACAGGACTTCTCTGGTTCGGCTGGTACGGCTTCAATGCCGGCTCCGAGTTCCGCGTCGACTCGGTCACGGCGGTCGCCTTCGTCAATACGGATATCGCCGCTTCCTTCGCCGCCATCGCCTGGCTGGCCATCGAGTGGTTGACGACGAAGAAGCCGAAGTTCCTCGGCCTCCTCACCGGCGCGGTCGCCGGCCTCGCCACGATCACGCCCGCCGCCGGCTATGTCTCGCCCGCCACCGCGGCGCTCATCGGCATCGTCGCCGGAGTCGTCTGCTTCTATGCCGTGGCGCTCAAGAACCGGCTCGGCTGGGACGACGCTCTCGACGTCTGGGGCGTGCACGGCGTCGGCGGCTTCCTCGGCATCATCCTGCTCGGGGTCTTCGCCACCACGACGTTCAATCCGGCGGGAACGAACGGCCTGCTGGCGGGCAATTCCAGCTTCTTTCTCAAGCAGTGCGCGGCGGTGCTTCTCTCATCGGTGTGGGCCTTCGGCTTCACGCTGGGGATGCTCTGGCTGATCGACAGGATCACCCCGGTAAGGGTCGAAGAGTCTGACGAAGCGGCGGGACTGGACGAGGCCCTGCACGGCGAGAGGGCCTATCTCGAAGCGCTCTAGGCCCCCTCAGAGATTCCCGAGCCGGTGTCCGCGGACACCGTCCCGGGAATCTCACCAGATGACCACGCGCTTCTCGCCAGTGCGCTTCATCGCCGCTCCGTCCTTGCAGGAGAAGGCGTCGGCGAACGCCTGCAGGTTCGAAGGCGCCCCGATGGCGCGGAATTTCTGCGGCGCGTGCGGATTCGAAGCGACCATGACCCTCATCGAGTCGTCGGTCATCAGCGTCCGCCAGGCGGTGCCGTTCGAAAGAAAGAAACGCTGCTCGCGGGTGAAGCCGTCGAGCTTCGGATCGGGTGTTCCGGCGGTCGCCGCCAGCATTGCGTCGTAGGCGGTCGCCAGACCGCCGAGATCGGCGATGTTCTCCCCTAGCGTGAGCTTGCCGTTGACGTGCAGGCCCGGAAGCGCCTCGTAGCCGTCGAACTGCTCGACCAACTTGTCGGTGCGCGACGCAAATCCCTTGGCGTCGGCCTCGCTCCACCAGTTCTCAAAGTTGCCGTCGGCGGCGAAGCGACTTCCCTGATCGTCGTAGCCGTGCGTCATCTCATGACCGATGACGGCTCCGATCGCCCCATAGTTCATCGGCTCATCGGCCTTCGGATCGAAGAAAGGCGGCTGCAGGATCGCCGCCGGGAAGACGATCTCGTTCTGAAGCGGGTTGTAGTAGGCGTTCACCGTCTGCGGCGTCATCCCCCACTCCTTCCTGTCGACCGGCTTGCCGATCTTCGACAGCTCGAAGCGACGGTTGAAGGCGTTGCCGGCGAGCACGTTCTCGATGTAACTCGCCCGCCCGGTCGCGAGCGTCGCGAAGTCGCGCCACTTGTCCGGGTAGCCGATCTTGGGCGTGAAGGTGGCGAGCTTCGCGAGCGCCTTCGCCTTGGTCTCGTCGCTCATCCACTCGAGGTGCTCGATCCGCGCCCGCAGGGCGACTCCGAGGTTCTTGACCAGGGTCTCCATCTGCGCCTTGGACGCTGCCGGGAAGGCCACTTCGACGTACTTCTGACCCATCGCCTCGCCGACGCCGTTTTCGATCGCACCGAGGACTCGCTTCCAGCGCGCCTCCATCTCTTTCTGCCCGCGGAGCTTCTTGCCGTAGAACT
>JBDSRU010000507.1:0-12187 GCA_039929145.1 Thermoanaerobaculia bacterium | reverse complement strand
AAGTTGCGTCACCACCGCCGTCGCCTCTTCGCGCCCGATTCGCTCGACCTCGTCCTGGGCCTGCTCGCGCCCGGCGGTACACTCTGTTTCGCCACCGATTTCCTCTCCTACGGTGAACAGGTGCGGGCGCTCCTCGCTTCGCACCCAGCGGCCCTCGTCCGGATCCTTGAAGGCCCCTGGCCGGACGGGGCACGGACGAACTACGAGGCGAAGTACCTCGTTGAAGGCCGGCCGATCCTGCGCCTCGAAGTGACTCTCGCAGGCGAAGCTGCGCCGCATCCGGACGGCCTCCGCGCGCTGCTCGTTGCCGCCGTTCCGGACGCGCGCCCGACTCCCTGAGCCTGCCTCCCACGGAGCCTCGCGCGATCCAGCGCTTCCGCGCCCAGCGCGGCGCGGAGTTCCGCCGTTCGATCCGCCGGCGCAGTTTTGGCGTACCCTCTTCAGGGAGATAGATGAACGACCGAATCCTCATCGCCGGCGGGACGGGCCTTCTCGGGCGTGCCCTCGCCGTCCGGCTGGCAGACTCCGGACGGGAAGTGATTCTGCTCTCCCGTTCTGCGGGAGGCGCACCTCCGGAGGGCCTCCCGGCGAATTGTCGCGTCGTCGGTTGGGACGGCCGCACTGCAAACGGCTGGGGTGAGCTCGCCTCGGGCGCCGAAGCGATCGTCAATCTGGCCGGCGAGTCGATCGCTGGTGGGCGGTGGAGCGAGGCGCGCAAGGAGCGCATCGTGAGCAGTCGACTGCAGGCGACTGCCGCGGTTCTCGAAGCGATCGCCCACGCCAGCACCCGGCCGCGGGTCCTGGTGCAGGCGTCCGCGGTCGGGTACTACGGCGATCGCGCCGACGAGGTCCTCGTCGAAAGCTCGGCGCCCGGAGAAGGTTTTCTCGCCGCGACCGCGGTCGATTGGGAAGAGGCGAGCGCACCTGCGGAGAGCTACGGCGTTCGTTGGGCGCTCGCCCGCACCGGTGTGGTGCTGGCGCGCGAGGGCGGGGCCTTCCCTAAGATGGCGCTCCCCTTCAGGCTCGGCGTAGGAGCCGTGCTGGGTTCCGGCAGGCAATGGATGTCGTGGATCCATATCGCCGATGAGGCTGCCGCAATTGCGTTTCTGATCGACAATCCGGCGGCCCATGGTGTGTTCAACCTCACGGCGCCGGCGCCCGCGACCCAGCGCGAGTTTTCACGCCAGCTCGCCCGCACCGTGCGACGGCCGCTTCTCGCGCGGGTTCCGGCCTGGGCGCTCCGCGCGGCGATGGGGGAGATGTCGGAGCTCGTGCTTGCCAGCCAGCGGGTCGAGCCGCATCGCTTGCTGGAGCTCGGTTACCACTTTCACTTCCCGCGCCTGGCTGC
Organism: Thermoanaerobaculia bacterium; assembly: GCA_039929145.1. Lineage (GTDB taxonomy): Bacteria > Acidobacteriota > Thermoanaerobaculia > Multivoradales > JAGPDF01 > JAGPDF01. The sequence continues at coordinate 10,839 of JBDSRU010000507.1, read as the reverse complement.
AGCCCTAGCGGACCTCGGTCGCCGCGAAGGACAACCACGTCCGTGAGCTTCGGGTACATCCTCGCCTGTGCGGGCATCGTTGTTACGCTCTACCTGGCGGCGGGTTGGCTTCTGAGCGTTCGCCTGCGGGATGTGAGCATCGTCGATGTGATGTGGGGTCCGGGTTTCGCGCTCGTGGCCGCGGTGGGCGCGTCACTGGGGGCGGGGGATGAATCCCGCAAGGCTGTGGTCGTCGTTCTGGTGGGCGTCTGGGGCCTGCGTCTCGGCATGCACATCTTCCGGCGCAACGCTCCGCGCGGTGGTGGCCAAAGCGAGGACTATCGCTACCGGGCGATGCGCGAGCGCCAGGGACCGCGCTTCGTCTGGCTTTCGGCTTTCACCGTCTTCGGGCTGCAGGGCGCGCTGCTTCTCTTCATCGCGCTGCCGCTCCTCGCGTCGACCGCGCTCGCGGGCGCACCCGCGCTCCGACTTCTCGATTTCGCTGGCATCGCGCTGTTCCTCGCAGGATTCTTCTGCGAGGCGGTCGGCGACGCCCAGCTAGCGCGCTTCAGGGCGAACCCGGCGAACCGCGGCAAGGTCTGCGATGTCGGACTCTGGCGCTACAGCCGGCATCCGAACTACTTCGGCGACGCGACGCTCTGGTGGGGCTTCTACCTCATCGCCTGCGCCGTTCCGGGGGGCGCATGGACGATCGCGAGCCCCATCGTGATGACGATTCTCCTGCTCAAGGTCTCGGGCGTGGCGCTCCTCGAACGCGGCCTCACTTCGAGCAAGCCCGGCTACGCCGAGTACGTCGCCCGCACCAGCGCCTTCATTCCCTGGTTTCCACGCTCTGCCTAGCTGAGAAACTGTCGCTGCAGCTCGGCCGCCACCGCGACGCAGATCTCGGGCCGGGTGTAGACGCGGTAGCGATCGATGCGGGTGAGGTGGCGGATGAAGTGGCTGGCGTTCTCCATCGATTCGAGATGGCCGTCGCGGTAGCGCACCCAGACAGGACTGCCTCCGAGGCGATGCGGGTCCTTGGCGGAGCGCGCGACGAGGATCTCGCCCGGGCCGTAGTGCGCTTTGAGCGCCGGCAGAAGCGCCTCGAAGGCGTCGCCCTCGGTCTCGGAGAGATGCTCGCGGGTTTCGAAGGCGAGCGGAAAATGGCGACGGTGGACCACCGCGCGGGCGTGCAGGTTCTCCGACGCCCTCATCGCTTCGAGCGTCGAGAGGTCGTCCTGGCGCAGAAAACGCTCCGGATCGGACGGCCACTGACGGCCCTCGGCGCGCATCCATTCCGACAGATGCTGCTCGAGTGCCTTGCCGGTGACGTTGAAGTAGACCTGCGTGAACATGTAGTAGCGCGCCAGCACGAGGGCTTCGATGGCATGCACACCGCCCTCCTCGACGCCGATCGCGAGCGCCCCGGTCTCCGGATCGGTGACCAAGGCCAGGGTGTCCAGCAGGCGGTCGAGATCGTAGACGCCATAGCGCACGCCGCAATAGAGGCTGTCGCGCAAAAGGTAGTCCATCTTGTCGACGTCGAGCTCACCCGAGATCACCTGCGCCAGAAACCGGCGCTCCGGCGGAACTTCGCCGGCCAGGAGAGCCGCCACGTCGGCCGGCCGAATGCCGTCGCCATGGCGCGCGAACAGCGCCTGGATCTCGTCGGAGACGAGAAGCCTCCCGGTCATCGCCTCGTGGTCGATACCGCCTTCGAACAGCTCCTCAGCGGAGTGGCTGAACGGCGCGTGGCCGGCATCGTGAAAAAGCGCCGCGAGTCGCGCCAAACGGCGGGCCCGTCGGCGCTCCTCCGGCGCAAGCAGGTCCGGACTCTTGGCGAGCAGCGCGTCGACCATGCGCCCGGCGAGCGCCATGGCGCCCAGAACGTGCGAGAAGCGGCTGTGTTCGGCGCCCGGGTAGACCAGGAAAGTGAGACCGAGCTGATGAATGAAGCGCAGGCGCTGCAGCGGTCGGCTGTCGACGAGCGCCGCCTCGAGAGCGTCGGTCTCGATGAAGCCGTGAATCGGATCGCGAAGGGTGAGCACGGTGCGCCGGGTCTCCGTTCGGGAGGATAGCGCAGCGGCCGGTCAGGGCTCGGCCAGAAGGATGTCGGGGATGGTTGCCCGGGGCTCGAACGCCGCCTGGAGGTCGCTGGTGCGGTCGAGGAAGAACGCGGCGAGCAGCACGCCCGCGAGCGCCGCCGGACGGCGCAAGGAGAGCGGCAGTAAGCGCGCCGCGAGGAGCAGGAACGAGGCCGCGCCCAGAGTGAGCAGGTCCGCGCCAAGCGTGGCGCGCAACGCCGTTGAAAAGGCGAACAGCGAGCACGGCAGCGCGGCTCCGGCAAGCGGCGCGAGCCAGCGTACCGGACCGGAACTGGCTTCGCCGGCGGCGAGCGCCAGCGGAACGCGGCAGAGAGCGGCGGCCAGGATCGCCGCGATGGTCGCCCCCGGTCCCCGCCCGAGCCTCAGCAGCTCGCCGGCGAGGCTCGCCGCGAGGAGCAGGATCGCCCCCAGGAGGGAGCAAACCCTCCAGCCGGCAGGCTCGAGCTTGCGGTAGCCGGCGAAGAGCAGAAGATCGCCGAGACCGACCGTGAGACCGCTGAGCAGAATGGCGAAGGCCGGGATGGATGCTGGCGGCCAACGGATGCCCCACGCGAGTGCCGCGTCGAGGCGCAGGCCGATGGTGTACAGGGCGGCGAGGGCTGCCGCGAGCAGCAGCGGGGTCGCGACCAGCGCCCAGATGCGGCGACTGTCGGCGCTGTCGGGTCCGCCGCTGCCGGGCGCAGGCATCGCAGGGAGCGTGGGGTTCGCCGGGATCGCATGGAGCGCCGCGCGGGCCGCTCTCGCCAGCCGCCACGGAACCAGCACGTGCAGGCCGAGGACGACCAGTTGCAGAAAAAGAGCGAGCGCGCTCATCGAGGCTCGCTCTCGCGCTGCGGGGCGCCGTCGGCGGAGCCGGAAGGGTGGGGGAGCCGGCGTGCCCAGGGGCTGGTCGGCAAGCGGCGCAGGAGCTCGCAAGCGGTCGCGCCATCGGGCGGAATCTCCCAGTCGGGGGCGACGTCGCACAGCGGAGCGAGCACGAAGCGGCGATTGCGCAGGCGCGGGTGTGGCAGAAGCGGCGCCGCCTCGGCGCGCACCTCCCCATCGAGAAGAAGCAGGTCGATGTCGAGGGTGCGCGGCGCTTCGGGTACGGTGCGCAGGCGGCCGAAATCGAGCTCGACCTGCTGCGTGAGCGCCAGGAGCCGCTCCGCCGAGAGGCCGCTGGCACCTATCGCCACGGTATTGAGGTACGGCGGCTGCGGAATCGGGGAGACCGGCTCCGTCAGGTAGATCGGCGCGACGACGAGTGGGCCCAGGGCGCATTCGAGTCGCACCAGCGCCTCCTCGAGGATGTGCCTGGAGTCGCCGAGGTTGCTGCCCAGAGCCAGCGCGAACCGGCGCGGCGTCGCAGGGGTAAGGGAGGGGTGGCTACTCCTCGTCGTCGTCGAAATCGTCCTCTTCCTCGACGACGCCCTCAGGAGTCTCGATCTCGTCGTCGGGAATGTCCAGGTCCGCGGCCGGGGCCAGATCGTCTTCGGGCTCGGCGACCACCTTGGGCACTTCGTCGCGGCGCTTGCGCTTGGCCTGAGACTCGGCGGCGCTGTCGGACCGCTTGACGTCCTTCTGATTCGCGCCGCACTTCGGGCAGATGGGAGCGGGTCGGCCGAAGTCGTAGAACTTCGCGCCGCAGCTGTAGCATTCGTGTTTGGTACCGAGTTCGGCCATGCGTTCTCGAGCTCCTTGGGCCGGGTGACCCCGGCGAGTGAGCGAACGTAGCAGCGCCCTTGCGGGCTGTCAACATTCTCCCCGGGATAGAATGGAGATATGAAGGAATTCCGCTGCTCGCACTTGGCCGCCCGGCTCTTCTTCAGTCTGGCTCTGGCTCTCGCGATCACGACCGGCGCGGCGCGCGGCGGCGAGGAGAAAGTTCCCGACCCGGATGCGCCAGGCTTGACGCTGGCTCAGCGGTCGGAGGCGCTCCTCGACCGGATCCGCTACGAGCAGAAGCACCTGCGAACGCTCGAAGCAGAGTTCGTGCAGTTCCGGGTCAGCGAGTTCCTGGCCGCTCCGGAAGAGTCACGGGGCGCCTTCGCCTACTCGGCGCCCGACCTGGTGCGCTGGGACTATCTCACTCCCAAGCCGGTTTCGCTGGTCATCCGGGAAGACGAAATGCTGACCTGGTACAAGGACCTCGGCACGGCGGAGAAGGTCAAGGTCGGTCGCGCCTCGGCGCAGGTCTTCCGCTACCTGAACGCCAGCGGCTCGCTCGACACGCTGATGAAGTACTTCGCGGTCACGTTCTCATTTCCACCTGCCGGCACCGCCGGCGCGGCCGAGCCCTACCGGCTCGACCTCTCGCCGCGCTTCGCGCGCATCCGCAAGCGCCTCGCGGCGATGAGCCTGTGGATCGATCGCAAGCTCTTTCTGCCGGTCCGGGTGCGCTACGTCGAGGTCAACGGCGACACCACCGAATACCGCTTCGACCACCTGCGCAGCAACGGCGAAATCCCGCTGACCCGTTTCGAGCTGGCGATTCCGAAAGAGGTCGAGATTCGCGTCGTCGACCTCGACCGCGGACGCGACGCCAAGCCCTGAATTCGATCCAGGCGCATGCAATTCGAGATTCTGGCTCGTGACGCCGGCGCCCGCCTCGGCCGGCTTACGACCGCGCGCGGCGCGATCGACACCCCGGGTTTCATGCCGGTGGGCACGCTCGGCGCCGTCAAGGGCCTGACGCCCCAGGAGCTCGAGGCGACGGGCGCTCAGGTCATGCTCGCCAACCTCTACCACCTCTCCCTCCGGCCGGGAATCGAGACCATCGCGCGCGTTGGTGGGCTGCACCGGTTCACCGGCTGGCAGCGCCCGATTCTCACCGACAGCGGTGGCTTCCAGGTCTTCTCACTGGCCGCCCTGCGCAAAGTGGACGAGCGCGGCGTGGGCTTTCGCAGCCACCTCGACGGTTCGCTTCTCGAGCTCACTCCGGAAAGCGTCGTCGCGGCGCAGGAGGCGATCGGAGTCGACATCGCCATGGTGCTCGACGAGTGCCCCCCGTGGCCGGTGACCGAGCCGGTGGCGGCGTCGGCGCTCGCGCGGACGCTGCGCTGGGCGGAGCGTTCGGTCGCGGCGCGAACCGGCGCGGAGACGGCGCTTTTCGGCATCGTTCAGGGGAGCAGCTTTCGCAACCTGCGCGAGGCCGGCGCCGCGGCGCTTGCCGCGCTGCCCTTCGACGGCTACGCGATCGGCGGCGTGAGCGTGGGTGAGCCCCTGGGACCGCGCCGCGAGGCGATCGAGTGGACCGCTCCCTGCCTGCCGGAGAATCGGCCGCGATACCTCATGGGGGTCGGCACCATCCCCGACATGCTGCACGCGCTGACCCATGGCGTCGACCTCTTCGACTGCGTCCTGCCCGCGAGAAATGGCCGGCATGGCCTGCTCTACACCCGGCAAGGGGCGCTCCGGATCAAGAACGCGCGCTTCCGGGACGACGTCGGGCCGCTCGATCCCGAGTGCGGCTGTCCGGTCTGCCGCCGCCTCTCCCGCGCTTTTCTGCATCACCTCTTTCGCGCTGGCGAGCTCTCGGCCGCGGTCTACGGAACGCTGCACAATCTGCGTGTATTTCTTGACTTCATGGGGGAAGCGAGAGAAGCTATTGCGGCTTTTCGGGTAGCGGACCTGGCCCGCAAGTGGGTCAGTCGCTCCGCGGACGAACACCGATCCGAGAACTCTGTCGCGGTGTAGAGCCAGGAGCCGCGCTCGCGGTCGAGAGCGAGCGCCTGCCTGGCGACGGTAAGTCGACCTTCAGTTGATGCAGGGAATCGAGTCCGGGAGTCGAATGATGGAAACGTTGGTATCGCCGAATGCATGGATTCAGTTGGCCCAGGCGCAGAGCCAGTCGCCGCTCGTCTCGCTGGTGCCGATCTTTCTCGTCTTCGGCATCTTCTATTTCCTGCTCCTCGCGCCGATGCGCAAGCGCCAGAAGGCGCTGGCCAAGGTCGTCGAGGGTCTGAAGCGCGGCGACAAAGTGGTGACGAACGGCGGTCTGATCGGCGAGATCGCCGCAGTCGAAGACCGGATCGTGCACCTCAAGCTGGGCGAGAACGTCAAGGTGCGTGTGCTCAAGTCCGCCATCGCCGGTCTCGAGGGCAGTGCCGAACCGGAGGCATCCAAGTGAACAAGACACTGCTCACGAAGGGCGCGGTCATCCTGGGTCTCGCGGCCCTCGCTGCCTTCGCCGCCTACCCGGCCAAGGACAAGCTCAACCTCGGTCTCGACCTTCAGGGCGGCATCCATCTCGTACTCAAGGTCGAAACCCAGGACGCCGTGCGCGCCGAGGCCGACAAGGACATGGAGGTCTTGCGGCGCGAGATTGCCTCCGGCGGTGTTCCATCGGTCGCGACTTCGCGCATCTCGGACACCTCGTTCGACGTCACGGGCGTGCCGGTGGAGCAGGACGCAGTGGTCAACAAGGCCGCCAACGACTGGCTCACCGCGCAGCGCTGGGACTGGCGCCGCGACGGCAGCCGGACGCTCTTCACCATGACCGCGCTCAATGAGCGCAACGTGCGCAACCTCGCGGTCGAGCAGGCCAAGCTCACCATCGACAACCGGGTGAACCAGTACGGCGTCGCCGAGCCGAGCATCACGCGTCAGGGCTCCGAGGGCGACCGCATCGTCGTTCAGTTGCCCGGCGTCGACGACCCGGAGCGCGTCAAGCGGTTGATCAAGAGCACGGCATTCCTCGAGTTCCGGTTGTCCGAGTACCCGCCGGCCGGCGGCTCCGGTGTCGCGACGCGCGACGAGATCCTCAGCCGCTACGGTGGAAATCTCCCGGCCGACGTCGAGATCCTCGCCCAGGACCGGCGCGACGACCAGGGCCGCGTCCTTGGGCAGACCTATTTCGCCGTGCAGTCCCGGCGAGTGATCACTGGCCGCGACCTCAAGTCGGCCAACGTCTCTTCCGGCCAGTTCAACCAGCCGGTGGTCGCCTTCCATCTCACCGCCGACGGCGCCCGGATGTTCGGCGACGCGACCGGCGCGAACGTCGGGCGGGGCCTGGCGATCATTCTCGACAACCGCGTGGTTTCGGCGCCGGTCATCAATTCGCGGATCACCGACTCGGGCATCATCGAGGGCAACTTCACGCAGCAGGAGGTCCAGGATCTCGTGACCACCCTGCGTTCCGGTGCCCTGCCGGCCGGAATCACCTATCTCGAGGATCGCACCGTCGGACCGTCGCTCGGTCAGGACTCGATCGATGCGAGCACGAAGGCCGGTCTCTACAGCCTCATCGGCGTCGTGCTGACGATGCTCATCGTCTATCGCTTCTCCGGCCTCAACGCCCTTTTCGCCCTGGCTCTCAACGTGCTGCTCCTGTTCGGCGCGCTGGCTTACTTCGGTGCGACGCTGACTCTGCCCGGAATCGCCGGCATCGTGCTCTCGATCGCCATGGCGGTGGATGCCAACGTCATCATTTTCGAGCGCATCAAGGAAGAGATGAAGGTCGGAAAGACCGTGCGGGCGGCGATCGACGCCGGCTTCAGCAACGCCCTGTCGTCGATCATGGACGCCAACATCACGACCCTGATCGCCGCCCTCTTCCTGTTTCAGTTCGGAACCGGTCCGATTCGCGGTTTCGCGGTGACGCTCTCGGTCGGCATCCTGGGCACTCTCTTCTGCGCGATCTTCGTCAGCCGCTTCCTGTTCGACCTCGTATACACGCCGTCCCGCAAGTCTCAGTCGATTTCGATCTAAGAGCCCGCCCGGAACCGCAGACAGGAGCCAGGGAATGGATTTTCTTCGCAATACCAACATCGATTTCATGAAGTACCGGAAGTTCTGGATCGGCTTTTCGTTCGCGGTCATGGTCATCGGGGCGATCGCAGTCTTCTTCCTGGGCAAGCTCAACATGGGAATCGATTTCGTCGGCGGGACGCAGCTGACGCTCAAGTTCGCCAGCGAACCAGACGTCTCGGAGATCCGCGACATTCTCGGTCGCGCGGGGCTGAAAGAGAGCCAGATCCAGCGCTTCGGCAAGGCGGGGGAGAACGAGATTCTGGTGCGCACGCCGATCGTCGCGGGCACCGAGGAGGGCGCTGCTCCCGAGATCCTCGCGGCGCTGTCGCAGCACTTCAACCAGAAGGATGCAGGCACCGACCTGAATCAGATCGGCACCGGCTCGATCTCGCAAATCCTCGTGACGGCAAATCCCGACGGAGTCACCGGCGAGCCTGAAGTGATCTCCGCGCACTACACTGCGGTCGCCGAGTCGGTGATGGCGGTGCGCAAGGAGAAGGCGATCTTCCGCAGCTGGGACGAGATCGCGGCCGTCCCCGGTCTCACCGGAAAGTCGCTCGCCAGCCTGCAGTCCGGCGCTTCGCTCGGCAAGTTCTCGCCGCTCGCGACCGAGAACGTCGGGCCGCAAGTCGGCAAGGAGCTGCGCCAGCGGGGTTTCCTCGCCGTGGTCGGAGCCCTGCTGGGCATGCTGGTCTACATCTGGATCCGCTTCGAGCTCCTGTTCGGCATCGGCGCCACGATGGCGAGTCTGCACGACGTGCTCATCACTCTGGGGCTCTATGCCTTCATGGGGTACGAGTTCAACCTGACCACGATCGCCGCCTTCCTCACTCTGATCGGCTACTCAGTGAACGACACCGTCGTGACCTTCGACCGCGTGCGCGAGAACATGCAGAAGCATCGCGGACGCAACCTGCTGAAGATCCTCAACGACAGCCAGAATCAGATGCTGTCGCGGACGCTGCTGACCGGCGGCACGACCATCTTCGCCTCGCTGATGCTCTTCATCTTCGGCGGCGACGTGATTCACGGCTTCTCGTTCATCATGCTGGTCGGCATCATCGTCGGCACCTACTCGTCGATCTACATCGCGAGCCCCTTCGCGCTGCTCTGGGAGGAGTGGTTCGGAGCGGCAGGCAAGAAGAAGGGCAAGGACGGGGCGAAGTCCGCGGAGCGCACGGCAGGCTCCAAGGCGCGTTGAGCAGGGTCGAGTCCGTGCCCCAGCCGCGGCGCAGGCGGACCTTATAATCGGCAGACAGGCCGCGCTCGCGCGGCCTGCCCCCTCCGATGCCTGATTCCCGCAAGCGGCCACCCGCGCCGCCCGTTCTGCCGCCCAAGCCGCCGACCGCGGCCGATCTCGCGCGTCGGCTCGCAGACGTCGGCCGGCTGGTCGATCGCGACGATCTGGAACGCGTTTTCAGCTACTCGGCCGAGATGCACAAGGATCAGGTTCGCCGCTCCGGCGAGCCCTACATGACTCACCCGGCGAGCGTCGCCTGGCTGCTCGCCGATCTGCGCTTCGATCAGACCTGCGTCGCCGTGGGTCTCCTGCACGATGTTCTCGAAGACACCCTGACGACGCTGGAGGTGCTCCAGCGCGAGTTCGGCGCCGAGCTCGCCGAGCTCGTCGACGGCGTGACCAAGATCGGGCGTCACTCCTACGTGCGCAAGGACGAGGCGCAGGCGGAGACTTTCCGCAAGATGATCCTGGCGTCGGCCAAGGACGTCCGCGTGATCCTGGTGAAGCTCGCCGACCGCCTGCACAACATGATGACCCTGGACGCGATGGCTCCCGAGGCCCGGCGCCGGATCTCCCAGGAGACGCTCGAGATCTACGCTCCGCTCGCCAACCGCCTCGGAATGGCGCGAGTCAAGGGAGACCTCGAGGATCTGGCGTTCTACTACCTCTACCCGCTGCAGTTCGCCTCGCTGAAGACCAGCCTCGACGAGAAGCTCAAGGTCGGACGCGGCACGATCGAGAAGCTCCGGGAGCGCCTGGTCAGCAGTCTCGCCGAGGCCGGGATCGAGGTCGAGATCAACTTCCGGGTCAAGCGCTACTACTCGATCTATCAGAAGTTGCGCCGCCAGCAGATCGATATCTCCGAGCTCTACGACTACCTCGCCTTCCGCATCGTGACGACGAACATCCGCGACACCTACGGCGCCCTGGGTACGGTGCATCAGAATTGGCGTCCGATTCCGGGGCGGTTCAAGGACTACATCGCAATGCCCAAGCCGAACCTCTACCAGTCGTTGCATACGACGGTCCTGGGGCCCGCAGGGCAGCCCTTCGAGGTCCAGATTCGCACCCGCGAGATGGATCTCATCGCCGAAGAGGGGATCGCCGCCCATTGGCGCTACAAGGAAGGCAAGCTCAGCTCGGAGGGCGTCGACAAGAGCGTCCTCTGGCTGCGCCAGTTGCTCGAGTTTCAAACTGACGTCAGCGACCCGCGCCACTTCCTCTCCGGTCTCAAGCTCGACCTCTACCAGGACGAGGTCTACGTCTTCTCGCCGAAGGGAGACGTGCTCTCGTTCCCGCGCGACGCGATGCCGCTCGATTTCGCCTACCGGATCCACACCGACCTCGGGCATCGCTGCACCGGAGCGCGAGTCAACGGCCGGCTGGTGCCGTTGCGCACCCAGTTGAAAACCGGCGACATCGTGGAGATCCTGACGAGTCCGAACCGCGTGCCGAGTCGCGACTGGCTCTCGCTGGTCGTGACCTCGCGCGCCAAGCACAAGATTCGCCACTGGCTCAACACGCAGCAGACGGCACAGGCCACCGAGTTGGGGCAGCGGATGCTCGAACGCGAGCTCCGGCGCTACCGGCTGAGTCCGAAGAAGGTGATGGACAGCCCGGAATTCCGCAAGCTCATGGAATCCGAGGGTCTGTCACGGCCGGAAGATCTCTATGGCCGGCTGGGCTATGGCAAGGCGACCGTGGCGCAGGTGATGGCGGCCCTGCTGCCGGAAGAGAAGCTGGCGGAGCCCCCCAAGCCACCAGGCGTGTTCCGCAAGGCGA
>JBDSRU010000506.1:0-3466 GCA_039929145.1 Thermoanaerobaculia bacterium | reverse complement strand
GGCGGCCTCACCTGACGAAAGTGAGCGCCGCCGGAGCGCTCTCCGGGAGACGATGGACCGGTGAAGCTCGTTCGCGGTACCGTCTCGGGTGGACCGCCCGTGAATTCCTCGCCCGACCCCGACCTCGCCGCCGGCGCCCGCGCCGGCGAGAAGCTCCTGCTCCTCATGCGGGTCGGACGGATCATCGCCTCGGACCTGAAGCTCTTCGAAATGCTGCAGAAGACCGCCGATGCGATCCACGAGCTGCTCGGCTACCCGAACGTCGACCTGCCGCTCGTCGACGAGCGCGATCCGGAGACGCTCGTCGTGCGGATCCGCGGCGGCTCCTACAAGGAACGCATCCGCCACGAGGACCGCATCTCGATCGCGCGCGGCATCATGGGCGCGGCGGTGCGCGAACGCCGAACCCAGGTCGTCAACGACGTCGCCGCCGATCGGCGCTACGTGCAGCCGCCGTCGGGCATCGCGGTGCGCGCCGAGCTCGCGGTGCCGATCCTGCACGCCGGCCGGCCGCTCGGCGTGGTCAACGTCGAGGGCGATGTGCCGTTCACCGCCGTCGATGTGCAGCTCCTGGAGCTCGTCGCCGACCACCTGGCGGTGGCGATCGAAAACACCCGCCTGTTCGCGCAGGAGCGCCGCCTCGCGATCCTCGAAGAGCGTCAGCGACTGGCGCGCGACCTCCACGACTCGGTCACCCAACTCCTGTTCAGTTCGACGCTGCTCGCGGAATCGCTGCCTGGACTCCTGCGCAAGGGGATGGAAGAGGCGACGCCCAAGCTCGATCGCCTCATCGAGCTCAACCGGCGGGCGCTGGGCGAGATGCGCGGTCTGTTGCGCGAGCTCGCTCCGGGCGGCACCGGGGCCGACTTCTCGAGCCGCGAGCTGCCCGCCCCGGCGATGGTCATGCTGCATCGCCACGGGCTCGTCGAAGCGTTGCGTACCGAGCTCGCCACGGTCCAGGCGCAAGGTTTCGCCACCCATCTCGAAGCCGCGACCTATGAACGCCAGTCGCGCGAGCGCGAGGAGATGCTGTTGCGGGTCGCGCAGGAGGCGCTCGCCAATGCCGTCAAGCACGCCGCAGCCCGCGAGATCAGCGTTCGCCTCGCGTCGCTCGAGGGCGAGGTGGTGCTCACCGTACAGGACAACGGCCGCGGCTTCGACGCCCGCAGCGTGGTGCGTGCCGACGCCGCCCGCCCGCGCGCCGACGGCGGTCTGGGTCTCGCCTCGATGCGTGACAGGATTCGCGCTCAGTTCGGTCAATTGACTGTCGAGAGTGCGCCCGGGCTCGGCACCACGGTCGCAGCCCGGCTGCCGCGTTGATCCTGTCCCGGAGCCCTACCATGCCCGCCACCTCCGATACCCCCACGACGCCGATTCGTCTGATGCTGGTCGACGACCACGAGATCGTGCGCGAAGGGCTGCGCACGCTGCTGGAGCAGGAGGAAGACCTCGAGGTGGTGGGCGAGGCCGAGGACGGTGAGTCGGCCGTGCGGATGGCCGCGGAGCGTCACCCGGACGTCGTGCTGATGGATGTGATGATGCCCGGGATGGGCGGAATCGAAGCCACGCGCCGCCTGCTGGCGTTGCCCTCCCCGCCGGCGCCGCCGCGCGTCCTGATGCTCACCAGCCTCGCCGAAGAGGCGGCGATCCGCGAAGCCGTGGCGGTGGGAGCGATGGGCTACCTGATGAAAGACGTGTCGCGCGCCGAGCTGGTGCGCGCCGTGCGCGACGCCGCCCGCGACCGGCCGACACTGCACCCCGAGGCGCAGCGCATCCTGATGAAGCGCCCCGAGAAGTCGCCGATGGACGACCTGACGCCGCGCGAGCGTTCGGTGCTCGACCTCGTCGCCGAGGGCAAGAGCAATCGCCAGATCGCCAATCGCCTGGGGCTGACCGAAGGCACCGTCAAGGGCTACGTCTCGATCCTGCTCGACAAGCTGGGCGTCCAGGACCGCACACAGGCGGCGCTCCTTGCGGTGAGGCTCAAGCGCGGCGCGACGTCGCCGCGCTAGGCCAGAGGCTGCGGCGCGACGTCGCCGCGCTTGGGCCCCTCCGAATGGCACCGTTTCGCGTCGCTCTCCGTTGTAGTGTTTCGAGGGGAGATCTCGCCATGCAAATCCGCGCCGCTGTTCCTGTCCTTCTGCTTCTGGGCGTCACCACGCTGCCTCCGGCTCCAGCGTTGGCGCAGATCGAGGTCATTCCCGAGTCGGAGCTCTCGCCGGGGGCGAAGTTCGCGGTGGCGATCGAGGACGACGACCTCGACAAGGTGCGGGCGCTCCTCGACTCCGGCCTCGCCGCCGACACGCCGATCGACTACGGCGAGAACGCCGAGACGCCGCTCATGAAGGCGGCGCGCGAGGGGACGCTCGGAATCGCCCGCCTGCTCATCGCCCGTGGCGCGAACGTCAATGCCCAGGACGGAGAGAAAAGCACCGCGCTCGAGGCCGCCATCAGCCGCGAGCAGACGGAGATGGTGGCGCTGCTGCTCGAAGCCAAGGCCGATCCCAATTCGGTCAACACGTACATGCAGTCGGCGCTGTCGAACGCCGCCGCCGCCGGCAACCTCGCGGTCACCGAGATGCTGCTCAAGGCAAAGGCCAAGCCGGAGCTTCCGGGGCTCGTCCTCACGCCGATGATGTTCGGCGCCTTCGCCGGCAACGGCGATCTCATCCGGCTGCTGGTTCGCTACGGCGCCGACGTCAACTACGCCACGAAGGAGTACGGCCAGAGCGCGCTCACCAGTGCGATTACCGCCGGCAAGCCCGACATGGTCGCGTTGCTCATCGAGCTCAAGGCGAACGTCAACCAGAAGACGCCGGACGGCGACACGCCGCTCAAGATGGCGAAGAACGGCGACCAGGACGACGTCGTCGCGATGCTCAAGGCGGCCGGTGCGAAGGAGTAGAGCGCTCTTCACGACCGCTGCCGTCGCCTGGACGTTCGCCGTCGGCGCCGCGAGCGGGCAGGAGACGCCGCCCCCCACGGACGCGGCCGGCGAAAAGCCGCCGGCAGTGGAAGCCACGGCGGAGGGAGGCGGCAGCGCCGAAGGCTGGCTCGAAGTGGCGCGCGAGCGCACCGTCCTGCGCTACGCCTGGGTGCTGGGCGAGTCGGGCGACGGCGCGAGCGGCGAGCTCCTGGTGGTGCTGACGGACCGTGCTCTGCCGGAAGCCGCTCTCGCGAGCGCAGCCCTGCGCGACGACCTGGCCGCGGCCGATGAGGTGCGTTCGCTGGTCGCGCGCATTCCGGAGGGTATCGGAAGCCAGGGAAGCCAGGGGAGCCAGGAAAGGCCGGCTGGACCGGCAGGGCCGGGAGAGATCGAAGTCTGGCTGCACCACCCCCTGCTGCCGCGCGGAATCTCGCTGCGCGGCCTGGCGCACTTCGTCCGCGAAACCGAAACGGCGGCGCGGCTCGAAGGCCGGCTGGTGCTCGGCGGCGAAGGAACGAATTTTGAGGCCTGGTTCTCGGC
>JBDSRU010000505.1:0-2987 GCA_039929145.1 Thermoanaerobaculia bacterium | reverse complement strand
ACCGACGTTCGCCAGCTCACCTTCGGCGGTGAGAACGCCGAGGCCTACTGGGCGCCGGACGGCCGCTCGCTTTCGTTCCAGACCACCCGGCCGCCCTACGCCTGCGACCAGATCTTTTCGCTGCCGGTAGATGGATCGGCGCCCACCCTGCTTTCGACCGGCAAGGGCAAGACCACCTGCGCCTACATCTATCCTGACGGCAAGCGCTTCCTCTACGCCTCGACCCACCTCGGATCGCCCGACTGTCCGGCGCCGCCCGACCGCTCGCACGGCTATGTCTGGGCGATCGACGGCACCTACGAAATCTTCGCCCGCGACTTCGCCGGCGGCGAGCTCGCCCAGTTGACGAAGAACGAGGCCTACGATGCCGAGGCGACGATCTGCCCGCTCGACGGTTCGATCGTCTTCACCTCGTCGCGCGACGGCGACCTCGAGCTCTACCGGATGGACGCCGACGGCCAGAACGTGGTGCGTCTGACGAACGCTCCGGGCTACGACGGCGGCGCTTTCTTCTCGCGCGATTGCAAGCAGATCGTCTATCGCGCCTCGCGTCCGACGGGGGGTGACCTGGAGGACTATCAGGGACTCCTCGCGAGAAATCTCGTCCGCCCCTCGAAGCTCGAGCTCTGGATCGCCGACATGACCCCCGAGGGGGCGCGCGATGCGCGTCAGGTGACCGACATCGGCGCCGCCTCTTTCGCGCCCTACTTCTTTCCGGACGGCAAGCGGATCCTCTTCTCGACCAACTACGGCGATCCGAAGGGGCGTGAGTTCGACATCTGGGCGATCGACACCGACGGCACGGACCTCGAGCGGATCACCTGGTCCTCCGGCTTCGACGGTTTCCCGATCTTCTCGCCCGACGGCAAGCAGCTGGCCTTCTCCTCGAACCGCAACCAGGGCAAGCCGGGCGAGACCGACGTCTACGTCGCGACCTGGACGGACGCCCCGAATGTCGCGACCGAGGCGCGCCCGGCCGACCGCTACGCCGCCGATGTCGCCTGGCTGGCCGACGACGCTCGGGACGGCCGCGGTGTCGGCACCGCGGGCAACGAAGCTGCGGCAGCCTTCATCGAACAGCGCTTCCGGACCCTCGGCCTCGAGCCAGCGGGAAATGACGGCGGCTACCGCCAGGAGTTCGACGTCACTGTCGCGCTTGCTTCGGGCACGACGACGGCACTCTCCCTCGACGGCAATCCGGTTCCGGGCGACGCCTTCGCCCCGCTCTCCTTCTCGAAGAGCGCCAGCGTGACCGGCAAGATCGTCTTTGCGGGCTACGGCATCGTCGCCAAGGACAAGAACCGCGACGACTATGCAGGAATCGACGCCAAGGGCAAGATCGTTCTCGTCCGGCGCTTCGTTCCGCCCGGCGACGGTTTCAAGGACGCCGACGAGCGTCGCTACTCGGATCTGCGCTACAAGGCGTTCACCGCCCGAGAGCATGGCGCAGTCGCGGTGCTGGTCGTGGACCTTCCCGAGCTCGCCACCGGCGTCCCGATGCCAGACGAAGCCCCTTTACCGAAGCTTTCTGCCGAGTTCGCCGGCGATGCCGGACTGGTCATCGCCGCGGTGAAGCGCGAGACCGCGCAAGGGCTGCTCACCGGAAAGCACCAGGCCAGCCTCACCGTCGAGCTCAACGCCGAACACCGCAAGAGCACCAACGTGGTGGGCCGGTTGAAGAGCTCGAACCCGCAAGTGCGTCCGGGAGCGATGGTCGTCGGCGCCCACTTCGACCATCTGGGTCACGGCGGATCGAACTCGCTCTCGCCCGGCTCGGACGAGATCCACAACGGTGCCGACGACAACGCTTCCGGCACCGCGGCGCTGCTCGAAGCGGCGAAACTCCTTGCCGCGCGCCGCGGCGAGCTCAGGGAGGACGTAATCTTCGTCGCCTTCTCGGGTGAGGAACGCGGTCTTCTCGGCTCGACGGCCTTCACCCGCAATCCGCCGGCCGGGCTCGATCTCAAGTCGGTTCGCGCGATGCTCAACATGGACATGGTGGGGCGCCTGCGCGACAACAAGCTGGCGATTCTGGGCGGCGGGTCGGCGGAGGAGTGGCCTTCGATTGCCGATCCGCTCTGCATCGCGCGCGGCCTCCTGTGCACGACCTCGGGAGACGGCTACGGACCGTCGGACCAGACGCCGTTCTACGCCGCCGGAATTCCGATCCTGCACCTCTTCACCGGCACCCACGACGACTACCACCGCCCGAGCGACGACAGCGCCAGAATCAACGCCACCGGCGGAGCAACGATCGCCGCGCTTGCCGCCGACCTCACCTTGAAAGCGGCGGAAGTCGAGAAGCTCACCCTGCGTGCCGTGCCGGAACCGGCGCCGCGCGGCGACGTGCGTTCGTTCGGCGCTTCGCTCGGGACGATTCCGGACTACGCCGGACCGGGCGAGGGCAAGAGCGGCGTGCTACTCGCCGGAGTTCGACCCGGCGGCGCAGCCGAAAAGGCCGGAATGCAGCGTGGGGACATCCTGATCGGACTCCTGGGCCGCGAGATCGGCGACATCAACGACTTCATGTTCCTGCTCCAGCAGGCGAAACCCGGCCAGAAGGCGAAGGCGATCGTCTTGCGCCAGGGCAAGCGCGTCGAGCTCGACGTCGTCTTCGGCGAGTCGCGGCGCATGTAGTCTGCGCCTCGTGCCTCCGAATCTCTCCGGCAAGTTCTGGACCGTGGCTCCGGCGGCGCTGGCGTATTTCCGCCCGCCTCGCGCCCCCGCGCACGAGCCCTTTCATCTCGTCGTCGGAGATCCTCTGGTGGGGGAGGTTCGCCTCTCCGGTGCGCTGCACGCCCCGCCCTCCGCCCGGACGCTGATCCTCGCCCTGCACGGGCTCGGCGGCAGCATCGAAAGCTCCTACATGCGGCGCTTCGCCACGGCCGCGGTCGCCGCCGGATACGCCTGCCTGCGGCTCAACCATCGCGGAGCCGAGCGCGCGGCGCAGGACTATTATCACGCCGGGCTGACCGCCGACCTCGAGT
>JBDSRU010000504.1:0-3180 GCA_039929145.1 Thermoanaerobaculia bacterium | reverse complement strand
TCGGCGTTGGGGGAGGCGATGATCACGCGGCCATCGTTCTCGACCTCGACCTGACAACCGGTCTCTTCGACGATCGAGCGGATCGTCTTGCCACCGGGTCCGATGATGTCGCGGATCTTCTCCTTGTTGATCTGGATCGTGTAGAGCCGCGGTGCGAAGTCGGAGAGATCCTGGCGCGGCATTCCGATGATCGCTTCCATCTTCCCAAGAATGTGCAGCCGGCCGACGCGGGCCTGCTCGAGGGCGGTCTCCATGACCGACTTCGACACGCCGCCGACCTTGATGTCCATCTGCAGGGCGGTGATGCCCTTGCGCGTGCCGGCGACCTTGAAGTCCATGTCGCCGTAGTGATCTTCCTGGCCGGCGATGTCGGTCAGGACGGCGAAGTTGTCGCCGCGCTGCACGAGGCCCATCGCGACGCCCGCGACCGGCGCCAGAAGCGGCACGCCGGCGTCGAACAGCGCGAGGGAGCCGCCGCATACCGTCGCCATCGACGACGATCCGTTCGACTCCAGAATGTCGGAGACGACGCGGATGGTGTACGGAAAGTCCTCTTCGTGCGGCAGGACCGGCAGCAGAGCCCGGCGGGCCAGCACGCCATGGCCGATCTCGCGCCGGCTCGCGCCGCGCATGAACTTCACCTCGCCCACCGAGAACGGCGGGAAGTTGTAGTGCAGCAGGAACTTCTGCTTGCTCTCGCCGTCGTACTCTTCGATGATCTGCGCGTCGCGCTGCGTGCCGAGAGTGACCGTCGCGAGCGCCTGCGTCTCGCCGCGCGTGAAGAGCGCGGAGCCGTGAGTGCGGGGCAGCACGCCGACTTCGATGTCGATGGCGCGGATTTCGTCGAGCTTGCGCGAATCGAAGCGGATGCGGTCGTTGAGGACCGAGTCGTAGAGCGTCTCTTCCTCGAGCGTCTCGATGACCTTCTTCGCCTGCGCGCGCTTGGTCGGGTTGTCCTCCGGGATGGTGGCGAGATAGCTCTTCTGGACGGTGGAGACGGCGTCCTTGCGCTCGAACTTGCCCGCGGTGTGAAGCGCGGACTTCATCTGCGCATGGATGGCTCCGCGGACCTCGTGGTAGAGCTCTTGCGGATAGGCCTCGGGGGCGCTCCACTCGGGCTTGGAAAGGCCGCGCTCGCGGAACATCGAGATCTGCGCCTGGATGACCTTCTGAAGCTCGGCGTGACCGGCCCAGATGCAGTCGAGAAGCGTCTGTTCGGAGAGCTGGTTGGCGCCGGCCTCGACCATCATGACCGCCTCTTCCGTGCCCACGACCACGAGGTCGAGGTCGGCGACGTCGCGCTGGCTGTTGGTCGGATTGAAGACGACCTGGCCGTCGATCAGGCCGACGCGCACAGCGGCGATGGGGTGGTAGAACGGGATCTCGGAGAGCACCAGCGCTGTCGAGGCGCCGTTGATCGCCAGGATATCGGGATCGTGCTCGCCGTCGGCGGAGAGGACGAACGAGATGATCTGCGTCTCGCTGGTGTAGCCCTTGGGGAAGAGAGGGCGCAGTGGCCGGTCGATCAGGCGCGCAGTGATGGTCTCCTTCTCGGTGGCCCGGCCTTCGCGCTTGAAGAATCCGCCGGGGATCCGTCCTGCCGCGTAGGCGTACTCGCGGTAGTCGACGGTCAGCGGCAGGAAGTCGCGCGGCATGGTGCTCGCCTGCATGCAGGCGGTGGTGAGGACGACGGTATCGCCGAGGCGGACGACGCACGCGCCGTGCGCCTGCTTGGCGATGTGACCGGTCTCGAGAGAGAGGCTCTCCGAGCCGATCTGGACGGTTCTCTGCGTTTTCATTGTTTTTCCTTGATTTTCGTGGAGCGGCATGAAATGCGGCTAGGGAACGGCGACCCGGCCAGCCGGTCCCGGAAGGGAAACCGTGGACCGGGTGCGTTCCTGCTGCCGATTGGAGGAGGTCGAAGGAGCTTTACTTGCGGATTCCCAGGCGCTCGATGACCTGGCGGTAGCGATCCGCGTCGCGGCGCTTCATGTAATCGAGCAGGCGACGACGCTGGCCGACGAGCTTCAGCAGTCCGCGACGGCTATGGTGGTCCTTGGTGTGCGTCTTGAAGTGACCGGTGAGCTCGTTGATCCGCTGCGTGAGCAGCGCGATCTGCACGTCGGTCGAGCCGGTGTCGGTGTCGTGGATGCGGAAGTTCTCGATGATCGATGCCTTGTCCTGATGCAAGTCTCTTCTCCTTCTCTTGGGGTGGCGATCGCATGGGATCGCCTGAGTTTGGGGTCGCTCTGTCTATATCCTTGAAAAGCCTACCACATCGGCCCCTGGCTTGAAGACGATCCGGGGCTGCAGGACGGCTGTTCCGGAGCTCCCGAGCGCTTCGACGACCGAACCCACGGCGATGAGCTCTCCCACCCGGTCGACCATCCGGACCCAGTCGCCGGCGGTCCCGCCGAGGGCGCCGAGCAGGACCGTCTGTCCGTTCACGGCGCGGCGCTCCTGCAGGGGGTCGAGAGTCGCGGTGATGAACGGCAGCGGAATGCGCGCCAGCGGCATCCAGGAGTCTCCGAGATCGAGTCCGCCGGCGTTCCGGCGGTTCGCCTCGCCGAGGGTGAGGGCGGAGCCGATGTCGAACCAGAGCCCGGGCTTGCCGATCCGGGTGCGACGCAGTGTCGAAAGATGCGCCCCCGTGCCGACCGCCTTCCCGACATCGTGGGCGAGGCTGCGGGCGTAGGTGCCCGAGCTGCAGGTGAGCCGGAAGTCCACCCGGTTCTCGGCGAGACTCGTCAAACGCACGAACTCGTCGACCGTCACCGTCTTGTTGGCGACCGGGATCTCTTCTCCGCGCCGCGCCATCTCATAGAGCTTGACGCCCTGGATCTTGTGAGCGGAGTAGGCCGGAAGCCTCTGCTCGAAGGTTCCCGCGAAACCGGTCATCGCCTGATCGATCGCGGCATCCGTGAGATCCGTGGTCGGCTTCTCGGCGATCGGGCGGCCGGAGGCATCGTAGGTGTCGGTCTCGAGGCCGAAGGTGATCGTCCCTTCGTAGACCTTGCGCGCCTGAATGAGGAAACGCGTCAGCCGCGTCGCCTGCCCCAGGGTGACCAGGAGAAGGCCTGTGGCGTCCGGGTCGAGCGTGCCGCAGTGTCCTACCCGCTTCTGCTTGAAGATCCGGCGCACCATCTGCACGACGTCGTGCGAGGTGCATCCGCTCTCCTT
>JBDSRU010000503.1:0-11652 GCA_039929145.1 Thermoanaerobaculia bacterium | reverse complement strand
AACCGCTGTGTGCTGGTCGTGTAGGTGTTGACCTGGAACTCTCCGCCCAGCGCGGCGCCGTCCGCGGCCCAGCGTCGCGCCTGGACGCTCAGGTTGCTCGTATCCCCGCCGCTCGATCCGGCGCTCGTCCAGACGATCACGAAGTTGCCCGCGCTGTCCGTGGCGACCGCCGGCTGATATTGATGGCTCGTCGTGTAGGTGTTGACCTGGAACTGACCGCCGAGGGGCGACACCTGAGCGCGCGTCGCCGCCGCGCCGCCGAGCGCCAGCACGGCGAGCACCAGCACGGCGAGCACGGCGAGGCGGCCGAGACGAGGGGCGGCGGCTTCGAGTCGCGTCGAGCGCAAGGGGGGTCTCATGTTTACAGAATCGGAATCCAGCGGCAAAAGACGACATCCCATGTGCCGGGCGGCTGGAATTCGGAATGATCCTCAGGGAGGACCCCTTGCCGTTCAGCGTGCTTGGGTCCACCGCTTCTAAATCACTCATTAGCCGGCACTTACGCGACCAGGCGACACGGCGAGGGCGAAGCTGAGCTCCAACCCATGGGCTTTGCGCGCTCGGCCGGAGACTCGGCGCACCATGAGCGTGGCGGCCGCCGCAGGCCAAAAGCGGACCACCAAAGGAGTGCGCGGATGGTCCAAAGCAAGGTGCCCAAGAAAGGCGCCCAAGCAAGGTGCCAGCCGATTTCCCGCCGCTTGCCCGGCTTTCCCGGAACGGGGTTGACGGTTTCGCACCTCACCTGCCGAACTCGCCTCGATCGCATCGTTGCAAGTCTCTGGACAATCGACGTTTGCGGCCCGGGTGGCGCAAGACTCAGGTGGCAGCGCTGGAGAATCGGCTGGGACCGTGCCCGGGCCCGGCTGGGCTCTATCGAGATCGCGGATGATTTCGAGCCCGCAGGCGCTGCCCCGTCGCCTCGCGGTCAGTCGACGGCGCCGACAGGCTACGTGGGCGGCAGCGAGAGGTGGAAGGTGCTGCCCTCGCCGAAGCGGCTCTCGGCCCAGATCCTGCCGCCATGGGCTTCGACGATGCACTTCGAGATGTAGAGACCGAGGCCGAGACCGCGCTGATCATTCGTGCCGACCTGCCAGAAGCGCTCGAAGATGGCCTCAAGCAGGTCATGGCGAATTCCGAGGCCGGTATCGGCCACCGAGAACCGCAGCTCGCCCTCGACCTTCGCGGCATGCATCACGATCCTCCCGCCTGGCGAGGTGAACTTGAGAGCATTGGCGACGATGTTGGCCAGCACCTGGAGCATCCTGTCGGGGTCGAATTCGCCGACGAGGGCACCTTCGCCAGACTCGGCTTGCAGGACGACGCCCTGCTCGATCGCCCGGCCGGCAAAAAGGTCCGCGACTTCTCCGAGGAGCCCAGCGGCATCGCACTTCCTCGGTCGAATGGAGAGCTTGCCGGCGTCGATGCTGACGACATCGACGAGATCCCCGAGCAGACCGCTCATGCGGGCCGTATGCCGTTTCATCCGGGCGACGATGGTGAGCGTGAGCCGTCCGTCCTCCGTGTCCGGGGCGAGTTTTCCCAGCATGACCGCATCGAGCACGACACCGCCGAGAAGGTTGCGCAGGTCGTGGCTGACCCTGCCGAGAAAGTCGTCCCGGTGCGCCAACTGCTCGTCGGAGCGGGCGCGCTCGCTCAGGAGATCGAGGTCGGTTCGCTGGCGCTCGAGCGGCAGCAACCTGCCGAGCGTCCGCTCGAGATCGCTGCGCTCGCGCCGCACGACTTTGTCCGCCGCGGCGCGCTCGTCCTGGAGCACTTCGTCCTCGCGTACCCTCTCCCGATCGATGGCCACCTGCCCGCGCGCACCGCTGTCGGTGCCCATTGTCGCCAGATCGGCCTTGTCGCGCGCCGACTCCATCACGGCGTCGGCCTGCTCGCGCGCGCGCTCCAGGGTCTCGTCCGCGACCGCATCGGCTCCCGCGCGTTTCTTCCTCATCGCTTCGTCGGCGCTCGCGCGCTCCTGGCGAAGGCTCTCGTCGGTGTCGCCGCGCTCGGACTGAGGGTTATCGGCGTCGGAAATCACGGCGGTATCGTACTTCCTTCCCACGCCCGCCCCAACAGGCGGTGATGCGCTCGGCCCCGCCTCTCGGCCGGACCTCCCTGTCTCCGCCTGTGCCCCGGCCCCGAAAGCCTTCACCTGCGGCGGGCAACTCCCTTTCTGGCTGACGCGGCCAAGCCCTCCGCGGCCTCGATGACGCGTGCTAGCATCGCCGGCTTCGGGACGATGGAAAACCTCGGCAAGTACGAGATTCTGGAGAAGGTCGGCGAGGGCGGGTTCGGCGCGGTCTATCGCGCGCGCGATCCCCACTTGAAGCGGATCGTCGCGCTCAAGACCTGCAGTCACAACGACCCGGATCTGCAGCGCAGGTTCCTGCGCGAAGGCGAGATCGTCGCGAGTCTCCAGCACCCACACATCACGCTGATCCACGACCTCGGCTTCGAGGGCGGCACACCGTTCCTGGTGCAAGAATTTCTTTCCGGTGAGGATCTCGCGGCGATCATCCGGCGCAAGGACGACGTCGATGTCGCAACACGCATCCGCTGGATGTTCGAGATCGCCAGGGGACTCGAGTACGCCCACCAGAAGGGGATCGTTCATCGCGACATCAAGCCGGCGAATATCCGGATCCTCGATAACGGCAGCGCGAAGATCATGGACTTCGGCATCGCCAAGCTCGCGCAGCACGAAACGCGACTGACCAAGGCCGGTTCGGCGCTGGGGACGATCGCCTACATGGCGCCCGAGCAGCTCGACGGTCGAGAGGCCGACCATCGCTCCGACATCTTCGCCTTCGGCGTCCTGGCGTACGAGATGTTGGCCTACGCGCGGCCGTTCGACGGCGAGACGACGAGCCGGATCGTCTATCAGATCTTTCACGACGAGCCGCGCCAGATCGAGAGTCTGCCCCCAAAGTTCGGACCGGGACTGGATCGCATCCTCCGACTTTGTATGGCCAAGAAGCCCGATCAGCGTTTCCAGAATTTCGGCGAAGTTCTCGCGGCGCTCGAACGGTTGCAGGCCGGGCTGCCGCCGGTCGATGAGGCGACCGTGGCCGGCTGGAGGACGCCCGCTGGCGCGAGCGCCGAGACGGGGGGCGAGGCGGGATCCCGTCCCCCGAGCGCAGCGAATCGCACCGCGGCGACATCAGCGGGCGGCTCGCGACCCTCTTCTGGCGCCTCGGCGAGCGCCTCCCTGGCGGAGGCCACGCCGACCGTGCTGCTCGCGCCGGGAGGCGTGAGTGCGAGCGCAAATGCAAGCGCGAGTGCACGTGCCCGACCGCGATCGAGGCGCACGGGGATTGTCGTCGGGGCTGTTGCGGCGGCGGCTGTCGTCGCCCTGGTCCTCTGGTTCGTCGCGGGTCGAAAGGAAGCGGTCACCGGCGCCGCACCTCCCGCCGCCCTCGCCGCCGCGCCGGTGACGCCACCGGCGGAAGCCGCGCGAATCGCGGACGCCGCGCTCCCGGGGACAGTGCCTGCGGAAACGACGCCTCCGGCCCCGGCCGCCGAGGATCGTCAGAGCGAGCTCGTCACTTCGCTCGTCGACCGCGCCGAGCGCGCAGCCAAGGGCGCCAGGTCCGCGGCCGAAGGAACCGGCGCGCGCACGCTCGCTCGCTCGACCTTCCGCGCCGCCGAGGGCAAGCTCGCGGAGGGAGCGAGTGCCCTCCATGGCGGCAAGCCGGAGGCCGCCGTCGACGCCTTCAGCGCTGCGCAGACCGGATTCGAAGCTTCCATGCGGGAGGCGATGCGTTCCAGGGCGGCGACGCTCGAGGCCGAAAAGCGTCCAGCGGTCGCCGCTCCGCCGGCGGTTTCCCCGCCCACACTTGCCGCGACGCCGGCTCCCGCCGCCGCTGAACCTCTGCCCGCGGGGAAGGAAAACCAGCCCGCGGCGCCGCCGGTCGCGCAGATCGTGACGCCTTTGGCGCTGACATCTCCGACAACTCCGACAGTATCGGCGGCATCGGCGGCATCGGCGGCGAGCGCGGAAGCCGAGATCCAGCGCGTTCTGGATCGCTATGTTTCCGCCTACGAACGCCTCGACGTGAGCGCCGTCCTGGCGGCGGTACCCTCACTCTCCTCGCGCCGGGCCGATCTCGATCGCGCCTTCTCGCAGTACCGGTCGCTCGATATGCAGCTCGAGCGCTGTCGCTTCGAGGTGTCCGGCACGCC
The DNA here is from genome assembly GCA_039929145.1 of Thermoanaerobaculia bacterium. Taxonomy (GTDB): domain Bacteria; phylum Acidobacteriota; class Thermoanaerobaculia; order Multivoradales; family JAGPDF01; genus JAGPDF01. The sequence continues at coordinate 7,467 of JBDSRU010000503.1, read as the reverse complement.
GGCGACGACCGCGACCGCCACCTGCGACAAGCGCCAGACTTTCGAGCCGAAGGTCGGGCAGGGGCGATCGGTCAACAGCAAGGCGGTTTTCCGGCTCGCGATGCGCGGCGGCCAATGGGTGATCGAGTCCGTCGAAGGCTGAACTTCGGACTTAGAAGCTGTAATCGATTCCGATCGTCGGAATCAGGTCGGTGTCGCGCAGCCCTTCGTCGCCGATTGCCATCATGAGATGGGTCGAAACGAGGACCTGTCCAAAGAGATTCCACTTGGCGCCGATCACCGCGTTGACGATGTTGATGTCGTCCTTGCCGGCGATCAGGATCGGCCGGGTCGTCACCGTGACCTGGTTCGAATCGAAGCGCCTGTAGAGGTGCTGGGCCTCCCCGACTTCCAGGGTCGTCGCGTCGAGCAGCGTGCGCCACAGGACTTCGCCGACGAGCGTGACGCGCTCGTGAACGGCAAGGTCCGCCGCCAATACGAAGCCCATTTCATCGGAGAGATCCGCCGAGCTCGAATCCGTCAGGTCGGCAGCCGTGTAGCCGATGTTGAGGTGGGTCGCGAGGCGTCCGAAAGTGGCCGATCCGAGCACTTGCAAGCGGGCCGCGGTCGCCCCCGTACCCAGGAGCTCTTCTTCGTCGCCAGTGGGCAAACGGACGTCCAGACCCACGGCGAAACCGCCATGCTCCTTCTTCGTCAGAGCGAGCTTGCCGCGCAACTGAATGTCGCCGACACCGCTCGCCGTCCCAGAGTCGAGATAGTCCTCCTCGTCTGCGCCGTCCGCGAACTGATGCGCCGGAGGCGTTTCCAGACCCTGGGTCGCGAGGCGCAGAATGTGGGTGTCGAGCGCCGCCTTGAGGCTGACTTTCACCAAGGGGATCGCGAACGCGAGATCAAAGCGATCGCTGGCGCCCCAGGTCGCCGAAAAGACCGTGACGTCCTGGCTCAAGTCGAGCCGGGCGTCGGCGTAGATGAGGTCGCCTTCGTAGACCGTTTCGACCGTGCTGCCGTCGTGATTGGTGTCGAGATGGGTGAAGCTCTGCGTGATCTCGCCCGCGTCGAGATCGAGACCGTCCAGTGAATCGTACTGGTAGTGCGAAGTATTGATTCCGACGTTCCATTTGCCCTTGCCGATCGTCGCGGCGCGTTCGGCGAAGATGGGGCCGAACGACTCGCTGCTGCGAGTCATGACGCCGAGGTCGGAATCGAAGGTGTAGGTGAATCCGCCCGATGAAGAGGTGATCGGCAGCGTTCCGAGCTGGCTCACGATACTGTCGTTGATCAGCACGCCGGCCTCGATGAGGCCGCGACTCGAATCGACGAAGTGCGCCTGGTGCGCCGTGGTCTCGAGCACGATAGTGCGATCGAACAGCTCGGGAATCAGCTCGGCGAGCGGGCCGGATTGCGCGTGCAGCGATGACAGGGTGGCCAGCATCAGGAAAGCGGCGGCGAAAAGGCCTCGGACAGTGCGGCGTTGCAGAACCATGCGTTCCTCCGGAACTTCGAGCAGAAGTGAAAAAGCGAGTCTAGCAAGGCGCCGCGCCGGGGCGCCAAGGCACTGGTGGTACTTTGGGCCCAGGATGCCTACCCCACCTGCGGGCTCCCGAGCGGCGGCCGTCGGCGCCGCGATGTTGGGGACGGTGCTCTTCCTCTGGCCGTGGTGGAACCGCTATGTTGCCCTGACGCTCGACGGCTACTTGCCGCTCTACGGACATCTCATCCGCTCCGGCCAGGTGCCGTACCGCGACTTCTTCCTCCATCTGCCGCCGCTGCAGGCGCTGCTCGAGGCGGCGCTCGAGTCGCTCGTCGGGCGCTCGCTCTTCGCTGTGCGCCTCGCCGGGGCGCTCGGCAGGGTCATGCTCGCCGGCGTCCTCGCCGGCTGGCTTTCCCGCCGCTATCGCCCCGGCGTAGCGACTTTCGCCGCGCTCGCGGCGGTCTGGCTGGCGAGCGGCGACGACACCGAGATCCTGGATCTTTACAACCATCACGCGCTGCTCGCCGCCCTGGTCGCGGGCTGGGCCGCCTCGGCGGCGCTCGACCGCCCTTCCGGAGATCGCCGGGAGCGACTTTTCTGGCTGCTGTCGGGCTTCTCCGCCGGAGTGTCGATCTGGACCAAGCAAACGATCGGTCTCGGCGCGACGGTAGCGATACCGGCAGCGCTCGCGCTGCTCGCTCTCGGCGATCGCGGCCTCCGCGCCCGCCTCGCCTCCCGTCTGACGCAGTTCGCCGCTGGCTGGGCCTTTCCTGCCGCGATCCTCGGCGGCTGGCTGGCTTCACAGGGGGCCCTGCAGGCGTTCGTGCAGCAGGTCTTCTTCGCTGCGGCGTCGAGCAAGGGCAGCCCGCTGAAGTTGCTGCTTCGCCCCTGGGTGGAACCGTTCCAGATTCCGCTACTCGCGGTTCCCGCGCTCGCCGGCCTCGGGCTCGCCGCGGCCGCGTGGTTCGTCTCCGGTTTGGCGCAACGACCGCAACGCGCGGGTGGGCCCGAGCCGCTGCCCTCCCGATCGGCCTGGCCCTTCATCGTGGTGACGCTTTCGACTGTCGCCGCAGCCCTCGCGCTCGGATGGGTGATTGCCGAGTCCAGCAGTGATCTCGAGCTCCACCTGCGCTTCCTGCAGCGGGTCGGGGTCTACCTCGGCTGGTTCGGCCTGTTCGCGCCGGGAGTTGCGCTCGCCATCGGCGCCTGCCGGCAGCCTCTGGACGGCGCGGCGCGCGATCGCCTGCTGCAGATCGCTCTCGCCGCTGCAGTAGCGGCGACCCTGGCGCTGTCCTGGCCCGGCGGCGAAGGAATGGCGCTGCCGAGCCTCGCCGTGGTCCTGGCGGGGGTCGCGCAAGCCGATCCCGCACGGCGCTTTTTTCGCGTCGTGCGCGCGGGCCTGCTCGGCCTGGCGGTCGCCATCGGCGTCGCGACCTTCGCTCTCCGCCTGCTGGCGCCCTTCGGTTTCGCGCTGTGGAAAGAGCCGCCGGTCGCCCTCGCTACCCACCGGCTAAGCGACCCGACGCTCGCCGGGCTGCGGGTCGCGCCGGTGACGGCCGAAGCGCTCGAGGGAACGCTGGCGATCGTCCGTCGCGCGACGCGCGCCGCCGAACCGATCTTCACCTATCCGGCCCTGCCGATCTTTCACTGGCTGGCGGATCGGCCCTTGGCGACCTTCGCGGCGCTCCACTGGATCGACGTGACACCCGACGCCATCACCCGCGCCGACATCCTCCGCCTGCGCGCCGCGCCGCCCGCCGTCGTCCTCCGCCAGCACATTCCGGCGAAGATCCTCCGCCTGAACGAGTGGTACTTCCGCGGTGCCCCGGGCACCAGCGGTCTTCGCGAGATGGACATCGCCCTGGTCGAGCTGCTCACCGATCGGTACCGGCTGGAGGCTCAGTTTCCGCAACACCTGGGGTCGGCTCCCCGGCTGGAGGTCTGGGTGCGCAACGATCGGTAGAAATCCACCCGACCGCTGCACTCATTCCATTCCCTCCCCGACCGCCAGGCTCAAAACTCTACGGCGCGAAACCGCCTACTCGAGGGTAGCCGACCAACGCGACGTATCGTTGGTTTCGAAACCGTCGATAAAGATCGAATTGTCGCCCGCCGCCATGTAGATGGAGTTCCCGTCCAGGGTGACGGCGGTCTGCGCCAGCGCCCTGCCCACCAAGGTCGCGCCCGAGGTCATGGCGATCTGGGTGGCACAGAGAACGATTCCCTTCATGCGAGTCGTCGTCCCGAGGTTGGTCTGGCCGGCAACCTGCCAGAAGATATTGGCTGCGCTGGCGCCCCCGGCCAGGGTCACAATGGCACCCGCCTCGAGGGTCAGATCCTGGGCGATCTGGAAGATCCAGACATCGGTCGGACTTCCCGAGAGGGTGACTCCGCCAGCGGAGATCAGGACCCCTGTTCCCCACTTGTAGAGCCCTGGAGTCAAGGTTTGACTGGTGAGATCGCCAGAGTACAGCTCGGTGAAATCCGGCAGGGTCCGACCCGCTGCGTCAGTGTAGGCGATTTCCATGTCGGCCACGGCGAGACGCATACTCCTCGGCGTGGGAGTTGCGTAGTCCGAAGCGAACACCATGCCTTCGATCAATGAGGATGTCGAGAACGTGCCGGAAGGATCCAGAATCAGGTCGAAGCCCGTGATGGCAGTCGCCGCGATCGGGCTGACGCCGATGTTGCCCACGATCGAGGTCACACCCGTGGTCGAGATCCCCGATTCCGCGAGGATCACCATGGTTCCCGCCATTGCGAGGTCTACCTGGTTCGGGCCAGCCGCCTGAGCTGGCAGCGCCGCCAGAATGCCGAGAATTGTTGTCATCCACACGGACAGTCCCGCCTTTTCAAACCTGGTTTTCATGGACGTTCTCCTTGTCTTGCCGACCCGCACGCTTGTTCTAGCCATCGGATTGAAAGCTCGCGCCGGAACGGTGGATCCCGCGATTGAAAAACCTTCTCCTGGAACCGGAAGGGGTCTGGAGCGACTCAGGCACTTCCGAACACCGGAAGCGAGACGGCGCACGGGAGGAATGTCCTCACGGTCTCCGCTCTGCGGTCGCAGCCTGCCCACCCTAGACTTCGACCACCGCGAAGTGAAGTGCACTTACTACGCTTACGCAGACGCGAGGCACGTGCTATCCGGGCGAGCATCCCAAAGCGAGCGCCGGCCCGCCGTCGTAGTCCCTGGTGCTCAGCGCGGGCCGCAGCATTCGAGACGAACCGTCGGCGCGAGAATCCGCTCGCCGCCGCCACTTCGGCCTCGTCACGCGTGGGCCCTGGCAGGCCGAGCGGAGCCGCCTTGCTCTGGACCGGATGCAGCGGAGCGGAAGCCGCAGGTGTCTCCACGTCCGGGCGTGCGCGATCGAAGCTGGCGGAGGCCAGAAGGGCGCCTCTTTGGAGGTAGTCGAGCAAGGTGCCGAGCAAGGTGCCTGCCGAGCAAGGTGCTAGTCGAGCAAGGTGCCAGCCGATTTCCCGCTTGCCCGGTTTTCCCGGAGCGGGGTTGCCGCTTTCGCTCTTCACCTGCCGGACTCGTCTCGATCGCATCGTTGCAAGTCTCTGAGCAATCGACGTTTGCGGCCCGACTGGCGCAAGACTCCGGTGGCAGCGCTGGAGAATCTGAAGAATCGGCTGGCACCATTCCGACCGCACCATTCCGACCGAGTAGCTGGCCGGCTTCCCGACAGAAACCGCGCGGAATGCGGTCCGGAGCGCGGCATCGGGCCAGCCGTGTCCTCCTTCGACCGGGACTGCGGTTCTAGAGAGAGAGACCTGGGAAGGAGATCGAAATGTCGGAACAGCTCGTTCGTCGTTCAGAGAACTGGAAGTTCTCCCACGCTGCCGCCGCAATGGGTGCCTACTGGGAGCGGGCCCGGAAAATCGAGGCCCGGCGCGTCGGAAGGAGCTGCCCGCGCCCTCGCGCCAGAGCGCGGGCGGTTGTAAGCGCGCCTGCAATCTCGCAAGGTGCTGGCTCGCGGAACTGAATCACCAACCTGGGTTGCGGACGCAGGGGGGTCTCCGACGCGACGCGACTGGAGATACCTTTGCATTCTCCGCTCAGGACCAGGCAAGACGTGGCTCGAGCCAGCGTTTTGCCGCGCGGCTCGAGCTCCGCCGATTCCGGAAAGTCTGTGATTTGGACCGAGTCTCTCGTGAAAGTGCCGCGGCCGAATCGTGCCGCTGCGCGCGAGCGCTTGCGATACGGGAGCGAAAGGCCATCGGGTCGCCCTTGTAACGGATCGATCGTTGCGGACTCTATTGGGAGTCGTGGCTTCGTCGTGGGTCGCATTCTGCGGCCCGCGCCTCGAACCTGCTGTCCGCCACAATGGCGGGCGGTCGACTTCCTATTGGAGGAGCATGCAAAGAAGAAGGTGCTCCGCCACGAGGACATCTTCGAGCTTCACCGCTTGCTGGCAGACACCGTGATGGATCAGGGCCAGGCCGGGCGCTATCGGACCATCGCCGTCCGCGTAGGCGCGCACTTCCCTCCCGCGGCCGCGGAGGTCTCCCCCCTGATGTTCGAGCTCCTGGAATGGTGGAACGGAAAGTCCGTGGAGCTTTCGCCGGTCCTGAGCTCCGCCATCCTGCACTACCAGTTCGAATGGATTCATCCGTTCGCCGACGGCAACAGGCGAACCGGCCGCGCGCTTGCCCTGTGGGAGCTCTACCGGCGCGGCTTCGACAGCCACCACATCTTCTCGGTCGACGAGTACTACTGGGAAGATCGCCCCGCCTACTATGCCGCGCTCGACGGCGTGCGCCGGCAGGGCGGCGACCTCACCCACTGGCTCGAGTACTGCGCCGAGGGCCTGCGCCGGACCCTGGATCGCACCTGGACCCGCATGCAGTCGTTCAACGTCAAATCGACGGAGAAATTGATCCTGCGCCCTCGCCAGGAGCAACTGCTCAAGGTCCTGCGAGATCACGGCAGTCTCTCCCCCGCCGAGCTGTGGGCCGCGCTCTCGATCTCGCGGCAGGGAGCCATGGACCTGCTGCGTCCGTTGCTCGAAGCCGGTCTGGTCGAGAAGGTCGGCAGCAAAAAGACCGGACGCTACAAACTCACCAACTTGTGAACGAAGGCGAAAAGGCTCAACGGGCCGCGCGCGTCAGCCTTCCGGCGGCCAGGGGCCGTTCGCACCGGCCAGGGATTCACGGACCTCTCGAGTCCCGTACAATGCCGGCCGTGCGCACACTTCGGGCCTATGGGCTCTCGCTCGGCGCACTCGGCGCAGCGATCGCCCTGCGCTGGGCAGTCGATCCGGTCCTTGGCGACGCGCTGCCGTTCGTCACGCTCTTCGCGGCGGTGGCGGTGGCGGTCTGGATCGGCGGATACCGCGTGGCCGTTGCCATCGCAATCCTGGGTTTCGTCGCGTCGGACTATCTCTTCATGACGCCGCGCGGCAGGTTCGACCTTTCCTCCCCAGCGATCCGCGCAGGACTCTTCGCCTACCTCTTCACCTGCGCGATCATCGTGGCGATCGGCGAAGCGATGCGCCGCGAGCGCGCACGAGCGCAGGATCGCGGCGAGCTCCTCCGCGTGACGCTCGCGAGCATCGGCGACGGCGTCATCGCCGCCGACAATGCGGGGCAAGTGACCTACCTCAACACGATCGCCGAACAGCTCACTGGCTGGTCGACGACAGAAGCGCTCGGCGAGCCTCTCGAGCGGGTCTTCCAGCTCGCCCACGAAGCGGACAACCGGCCTTTCGAGGACAGCGGAGCCTTCACCCCTTCGGGGGAGAGGGTGGTGCGCGCGGGGCATGCCGTGCTGCTCTCGAAGGACGGCTCGGTTCGTCCGGTCGATCACGGCATCGCGCCGATCCGCGACGAGGCCGGCGCCATTTCCGGGCGAGTGGCCGTCTTCCGCGACATCTCCGTGCGCAGGCGGACGGAGCAGGCCGAGACGCAGCGCATGCTGACGGCTCGCGAGCTCGCAGCAATCGTCGAGACGTCGGACGACGCCATCATCAGCAAGTCACTCGAGGGAGTTC
>JBDSRU010000502.1:0-4470 GCA_039929145.1 Thermoanaerobaculia bacterium | reverse complement strand
CGCCTCGGCCGCCGTGAGATCGCCGCGCTGCTGAATCAACAGCGCGAGATTGTTGAGGCCGGTCGCCACATACGGATGGTCGCCGGGAAAGAGCCGGCGGCGCATCTCGAGCGTCTCCCGCGCCAACGGTTCCGCGCCCGCGAGGTCGCCACTGTTCTTGAGCACCACCGAAAGGTTGTTGAGGCCGCCCGCTACCCGGGGATGGTCGCCGGGGTAGAGCCGCCGGCTCATCGCCAGCGCTTCGCGAAAGAGCGCCACGGCGCCGGCCGCGTCGCCTTGCGAGTTGCGAAGCGATGCCAGGTTGTTGAGGCTCTCCGCCAGTTCTTCGTGGTCGCCCGGGTAGAGGCGCCGCCGCATCTCGAGCGCCTGCCGCGCGACCGGCTCGCCCGCCGCGAGGTCGCCCCGGTCGGCGAGCAGGCTCGAGAGGTTGTTGAGATCGGTTGCGACCCGCGCGTCGTCACCCGGGAAGAGACGCTGGTCCATCGCCAGCGCCTCGCGATAGAGCGGCTCGGCGGCTTCCAGGTCGCCGCGGTCGTTGAGGAGTTGGCCGAGATTTTCCACCGCCTCGGCGGTCTCGGGGCTGTCGCCCGAACGGAGCGAGCGCGCCAGCGGCACGGCCGGCGCGAGCATTCTGGCCGCCTCATCGTAGAGCGCCAGCTCGCGAAAGGTAGTGCCGATGGTCGCTCGCAACTCGAGCTCGGCTTCGGGAGCCTGACGTAACTCACCACGCTCGAGGCGCGCTGCAGCGGCGTTCATCATCTCGGTGAGCATGGTCGTGTCCCGTCCCCTGGCGACGCCCGGCTCGACGCCGCGCAGCATCTCCGCCATGAACTCGGCGACCCGCTCCGCCTTGTCGCGCTGGGCGCGTGCCTCCCGTGCCTGCCAGGAGATTCCGACCACTGCTGCGAGGAGCGCCGCCGCGACGAGGCTCGCCGCCGCGACGCCGGTGCGATGCCGCCGGACGAACTTGCGGAAGCGGTAGGCGGTCGAAGGCGGTGCGGCGCTCACCGGTTCGCCGGCGAGATAGCGCTCGATATCCATCGCCAGCCCGTTCGCGGTCTCGTAGCGCCGCTGACGATCCTTCTCGAGCGCCTTCATGACGATCCAGTCGAGCTCGCCGCGCAGCTGGGACGTGAGCTTCCTCGGCTCGGTGTGGCGGTGGGCGGCGATGGCGGAGAGAGTTGCAGTCGATTGGCTGAGACGCGTGCTCGGGCGCGGAGGATCGTCCTCGCGGAGGATCCGCTGCACCTCGCCGAACGCGGCGGAGCGCAGCCGGCGCGAGTCGAACGGTGTCGTGCCGGTCAGGAGCTCGTAGAGCAGGACGCCGAGCGCGTAGACGTCGGTTCGCGTATCGATGTCGAGCGAACCCTCGGCCTGCTCCGGGCTCATGTATTCCGGTGTCCCGAGGAGCTGCCGGTGCTCGGTGAAGAGGGTCTTCTCGGTCAGGTTCCCGGCCGTCGCCTTGGCGATGCCGAAGTCGATGATCTTGGCGTGCGCTTCGCCGTCCTGGGCGGAGACCAGGATGTTCGACGGCTTCAGGTCGCGATGGATGATCCCCTTGGTGTGCGCGTGCTGTACGGCGGCGCAGATCTCGCCGAAAAGCGCCAGGCGATCGCCGATCTCGACTTTGTGCCGGTCGCAATACTCGGTCACCGGCTCCCCGCGGACGAGCTCCATGACGAAGTACGGCCGGCCGGTGTCGGTCTCGCCGGCATCCAGGACCTGGGCGATTCCCGGGTGGTCCATCATCGCCAGGGCCTGGCGCTCCTGCTCGAATCGGGCGATCACCTGCCGGCTGTCCATGCCGGGCTTGATGACCTTGAGCGCTACCCGGCGTTGAATCGGCTCGACCTGCTCCGCCATGTAGACGGTGCCGAAGCCGCCCTCGCCGAGGAGCTGCAGGATGCGATAGGGCCCGATCCTCAGCCCCGCGCCGTCAGCGCCCGGAAGATCGACCGTCGGTGCGCCGTGAAAGCGCGCCGGCGAATCGCTCGCGCCAATCCCGGCGGAGGCAGCGGGCGCGGCGGGCGCACCGCCGGGCTTCTCGTCCTGGCTCATGGATCGATTCTCCCTCTTTCCCGCGCCGGTTCGATGCCCGGCAGAGCCTCGTCACCAAAAAGCTCCTACTCGCCGCTTCGGCGGAGCTCACCGCTGGAGGATATCGCCGCGCGAAGGGCCTCGGCCATGACCCCGGAGGTCATTGATTCACCTGCCCGCGATTCACCCGCCCGCGCCTGCGAGATTTCCGTCGCCGCGGCGAAAACTCGATGCTCCCGGGACAAGGAGACCGGTATGGACCGTCGTACGTTTCTCGTCAGTCTCGGAAGTGCCCTGGCTGGCGAGCGGCGATCGCATAGCTCTCGACTCGATGGGTCTCGGCTACAGCGAGATCCCCAGCGGCCGGAGCCTGGCGCCCGAAGGGCAGCGGGCGATGCTCGCCGCATTCCTCGACCGGCTCGGGATCGGCCTGGGCCTCATCGCCTCGCGGCGACCTGATCGAGGTGATGGGCGTTGTGGTAGATGGTGAAGAAGAGCATCTCGCGTACCGTGAGCTTGCCAAGCAGCGGATGCGGCAGGAGGTAGCGGTCGAGCGCCGATTCGGTCCAGCCCGGGATTTTCAGCGCGAGACCCGACACTGCGCAGCGCCAAGAAGAAAGCACTTCGCGCTGCCAGACGTCGAGGTCGGCCGGCAGCGGGCGGGCCGAAGGCGCGAAGCGGCCGGCGCCGGCCCCGGGCAGCAGCAAGAGCCTCCTGTAGTCGCCGCGCAGAACGGAAAAGCGGCGCGACTCGCGACTGGCACGCCCGAAGCGCAGGCCGAGCAGAAGCTTCGGCAGGCCGAGCGCCGGGACGAGCGGTCGGGTGGACTTGGTGAGGTGCCGCACATGGTCGGCCGGCGACCACTTCTCGCCCTGCGCTTGCACGAACTCTTCCGCGGGAACGGCCGCGAGGTAGCGCTCCGAAACAGCGTGCAAGCGCACCATTGCTGCAGAGATCTCCTCCCCAGAAAACGGTTCTCCGGTCGCGAACGCTTCGCTCATCGTCAACGGACGAACGTGTTGCGGACGCGGGCCGAGACTCGAAAATACCCACCCCAGACCACGGTGACGAGAACGGCCCGCAAGGCGGTAAGGTCCGCCGAGCGCAGCGCGCTGGGCTCGAAGGTGTCGGGCAGCTCCACTGCCAGTTGTCGCAGGCTCAACGCGTCATATCCGGCCTGCACCGCGGCGAAGACGTAAAACAACGTGATGAAGAGCGGCAACCTCCTGCTGCGGCGAAGGAAAAGCACCACGACGAGGATCGCGAAGACGACGAGCGCGATGGAAGATGCCGTGGACAGGAGGAGATACTTCGACCAGGAAGAGGTGGACAGCGGATTTTCGGGAGAGTTCATCGACCTCCACTGCTCGGGAGTGAAGAGCGGCAGCAGCTCGGTTGCAATCGACCACCCCGAGCGCACAATGAACATCGCCAATCCGAACAGAACGAGGAGCAACCAACCACCGATCCCGACAGGGCCCTTCTCGGCGGAGAGCAGCTCCAGAGGCGAAAGGTTCGAGGAACCCGGCCAGTCCGGATTCATCGCGCCCTCTTCGGCTCGCGGCGGGTTTGACGAAGACGTCATCCCTACTTCTCCGCCGGCGGCACTTTGGTCGCCTGCCAGGTGATCGCCTGCCACCTGCCGTCGCGGAAGAGGAAGGTGCCGCTGTTGCGGTAGGACTGGGTCGTCCCATCGGTGGCGCGGGCGACGAGCCGGAATGTAAGCGCCGCCACTTCGCCCGTCGTTCCTGCGCCCCCCACCCCGGGGTAACTGCGCACCAGAATGTCTTCGGCAGAGTAAACCGGGTCGGGCTCCGCTGGGTGACCCGGCGCTTCGCCCTCAGGCTCGTCGAACGACTTCAGGATCTCCGCTTTGCTGGTCACTCTTCCTGCCGAGCTCGTGTAGACGAGATCTTCGGCCCAGAAACGCTCGTGCGCTGCGCGCGTCGGATTCTGCTCGGGAGAGAGAAAATTGGTGAGCAGCGTCGTGATCTCGGCGCGCGTGCGCTCCGCATCGAAGGGGGACGCTGCCGAACAGCCGGCACCCGGCTTCAACTCGAGCACCAGATTGTGAATGGCGCGGTCGCCGAGATTCTCCACCGCATGCTGGGTGGCGCCATTCCAGAAAGCTTCCCCTGCCTGGTGCTCGCTGATTCGTTGCGACCCGTCCGCCGAGGTGATGCGCGCCCTGTAGGTGGTGAAGACGTAGACGGCGTAGGGCGGATGCGAGTGCATCGGGGTCTTCTCGCCCACTCCGACATCATGAAACTGCACCCGGACGCACTCGTTGTCGAGCAGCACTTTCATGTCCGAGAGGACTGACGCCCGATCCTGCCCGAGCGCCGGGGCGGCCGGCGGCAAAACCAGGATGAGCGCGAGGCCGGCCCGCCTGCAAAGCATCGCCATCGGCTTCGACTTCACCTGCATTTGCGC